>CALGTP010000087.1 GCA_937902105.1 uncultured Actinomycetes bacterium | reverse complement strand
GTGGCGAACAGAGATTGAACCTCTCTTGCTAAACTCCGAAGGGAAACCTTCGGCAAAGCATATTTTTGAAGGGTTTGATCCTGGCTCAGAATGAACGTTGGCGGCGTGGATTAGGCATGCAAGTCGAACGAGTCTCTGGGGGGTAACTCCTAGAGGAAAGTGGCGAAAGGGGCAGTAATGTATGGGTAACCTACCTTGAGGTCTGGGATAGCCATTCTAACGGATGGGTAATACTGGACGGCCTGAGTTGTCGGCATCGATGATTTAGTAAAGGTTACGCCTCGAGAGGGGCCCATATGATATTAGCTAGTTGGTGGGGTAATGGCCCACCAAGGCAAAGATGTCTAGCGGGTGTGAGAGCACGACCCGCGTCATTGGCACTGAGACACTGGCCAAACTCCTACGGGAGGCTGCAGTCGAGGATCTTCGGCAATGGACGAAAGTCTGACCGAGCAACGCCGCGTGTGCGATGAAGGCCTTCGGGTTGTAAAGCACTGTCGAGGGGAAACAAGCCGTAAGGTTGAGTGACCCCTGGAGGAAGCACGGGCTAAGTTCGTGCCAGCAGCCGCGGTAAGACGAACCGTGCAAACGTTATTCGGAATCACTGGGCTTAAAGGGCGCGTAGGCGGGTGATCAAGTCAATGGTGAAATCCTCCAGCTTAACTGGAGAAGTGCCTTTGATACTGATTGTCTAGAGGGAGGTAGGGGCATGTGGAACTTCAGGTGGAGCGGTGAAATGCGTAGATATCTGAAGGAACGCCAGTGGCGAAAGCGATGTGCTGGACCTCTTCTGACGCTGAGGCGCGAAAGCTAGGGGAGCAAACGGGATTAGATACCCCGGTAGTCCTAGCCCTAAACTATGGGTACTAGATTGTGGACTTTCATGGGTTCACAGTCGAAGCAAAAGTGTTAAGTACCCCGCCTGGGGAGTATGGTCGCAAGGCTGAAACTCAAAGGAATTGACGGGGGCTCACACAAGCGGTGGAGCATGTGGCTTAATTCGAAGCAACGCGAAGAACCTTATCCTAGGCTTGACATGTACGTATTAACTCCCCGAAAAGGGAGCCACTCCCGCAAGGGCGGAACGTACACAGGTGCTGCATGGCTGTCGTCAGCTCGTGCTGTGAAGTGTCGGGTTAAGTCCCTCAACGAGCGAAACCCCTATCTCTAGTTGCTAACAGGTAATGCTGAGGACTCTAGCGAGACTGCCGGTGTCAAACCGGAGGAAGGTGGGGATGACGTCAAGTCCTCATGGCCTTTATGTCCAGGGCTGCACACGTGCTACAATGGCGTATACAGAGGGACGCAAAATCGCAAGATCAAGCAAATCCCAAAAAGTACGCCCCAGTTCAGATTGCAGGCTGCAACTCGCCTGCATGAAGTTGGAATCGCTAGTAATCGCGGGTCAGCAACACCGCGGTGAATGTGTTCCTGAGCCTTGTACACACCGCCCGTCAAGCCACGAAAGGGAGGGGCATCCGAAGTCGCCACACTAAGTTGGTGCCGAAGATGAAACTCCTGATTGGGACTAAGTCGTAACAAGGTAACCGTAGGGGAACCTGCGGTTGGATCACCTCCTTTCTAAGGAGACCTCTAATACTTTATTGTATTAGTAATTTTCCTATCATGAGACACATTATTTCGCTTTTTGGCAATCATCGGATTTAAAAGAAACCCCGTTCTCCCTTGGGAGAGCGGGGTTT
>CALGTP010000086.1 GCA_937902105.1 uncultured Actinomycetes bacterium | reverse complement strand
TCGAGCACCCTGCGGCGTCAAAGGCACAACAACGATGCTAACCCGCAGTGCTTCAGCGAGCTGTAGCAAGTTCAACTGATCCGCATACTGCGAAGTCCGGAGACTTCTCACATGCTGCTGGTAATGAGCCAGATCTACTCCTCCGCCCTCGGGTGCGTTCACTACCCCATCTAGGTGCGCAAACCAAGGCCTCCAAGCATCTGGGCTGTCCATCATGGCTTGACACATCCGTCCACGGAGGGCATCAGCAGCTGTCCCGACAAAGTCTGCTCTTGGGTTGGCTCGCTCCTGGCTTCTCAAGTCGTTGGCTGGCGTCCCCGCCACCAAGGCTAGGTCCTCGAGCCACTCCCTCCCAAGGCTGGCATCGATGGTCGCCGCATCCCCCACATCTAGCAACCTAGACGCAGCTGCACTCACAGAAAGCCAAAGGCAAGCATTGGTGCGAGGAGGCGGCCCTGCCAAAATCCCCAAGTCGACAACTTCTACCTCAACCTGCAGCTCCTCCCGGGCACGTCTTACATAGTCGTGCTCTGGCCTCCGCGTTTGCTTGGGCGCTGCTGGCCACAGAATATCAACAGCGCCTCTCACGGTCTGTCCTGCCTTCAAAGCAGCAGTTGCCGCTGCAAATGCGAAGCCCAAGGTGAGTAGGACAGCCAGCCTCTCATCATATGCGCATTGGTCTGCGGCCCCGCTCTGCGCACTTGGGCGCCCAAGGGCTGGGGAATCTTTCGGCTTGCTTTTCTTGATGCCGTACTGGATCTTTGTTTTCTTGCCACCAAATGCCGCCAACACCTCTGCATGGGTAACTTTCTGCTTTTGTAGCGCCGTTTCGCTCCATGCTATGACATCTTGAGGCACTGGCCTGACACCACGTACTCTGAGCATGGCTTTTACGTCTTCTTCATCCTCTTCTGTCCAAGCTCCTTTGGCAACTGCATTCGAGTATGCCAAGTGCATCTGGATTTCATGGTCAGCGTCCCAACCTTTCCATCGCTTTAAAGTCTGCTCGTGCAAAGTGTCAAAACCCAGCTCCACCTTGTCCCTAGCCTGGAACAACTTTGAAGAGCGAACTGCTAAGAACTCACCAAAGCCAGGCAAATGCCTGAAGGCAATCTTTTCCCATGCCTGCACTCTCGTAAATGCTACAAAAGCGAGGCCTGGAGAGCTGGCAGGAACCCTGTTCGGCGAAGAGGACGACAGATCGGCAACGATCCCTTCAGGGCAGGTTAGGCCTTGCGATTTGTGAACTGTCAGAGCCCATGCCAACCTGAGTGGAAGCTGTGTGCGTTCTAAGTGTGGTGAACGCTTGCTCTGCCGGGTAATGGGCGGCACTGGGACCCATGTTGGGTGATCATCCCAAAACGCTCCACCTTTGTACTCGGGGAAGTCCACGATGACATAAGACGGCAAGGAAGGTGGGCTGCCATTCAGTACGATGCCAACCACGCGGCCCCGGGCACCGTTCATCAAGCCTGTCTGCACAGAGCGTGCGTTCCACAAGAAGTTCGAAGTAAGCATGACTGGGGCGCCAATGGCAAGGTGCACTCGGGATCTCAATTGGTAAAATTCCTCGGCTGGACGCTTAGCTGCTTGTGCTTTATTATGATCTGCATCGAACCCCACAGCTGAGCCGGATGAGCTTTGCACTAAGTCCACTAACTTACGACCATTTCTTTCGCCAGCCTTTTTGTTTTCAGTGACAAGCCACAAAGCCTTGTTCTCCATGTCGTCGACAAATTCAGCAGGAAGCCCCGTGGAACCAAGGACATGGCTGGACCAGAGATCATGGTCGGCTAAAGTCATTGCTCCATCACGCAGACGCAACGTGGAGTCCTTGAACTCGCTGACGCCCTTCTGGCGGTACACCCTTCGTAGCCGGACGACATCCGTGAAAGTCCTGAAAAGCCGCTGCCCTGCTGCTGCTTCTCGGTGCTGGCCTTTGAGTGGGGTGATCAAGGAAGAGTCCCCTATCGGCGGAATTTGAGCAAAATCTCCGACCAATACTACACCGATGCCGCCAAAGCCTCCGAAGGAATTTGGCTCGTTCTCCAACCTGCCATTGCTTAGCACCCTGTTTTGTGAGTGCGTCCTTCGCCACAGTGTGCGAGCAACCAGCTCTAGCCGTTCTGAAACTGCACAGAACTGTTCAGACCCAACCATGGAGATTTCATCGATGATCAACAACTGTGTGTCTTTCAGCTTAGACACCAGCGCATCAACTGCAGAAGACTTCTCCATGTCAGAACCTAACTTGAACACTGAGTTGATAGTTTCAGCACCAAGGCCCATGTTGAACGCGGCCACTCCTGTATGTGCACAGCGGAGCACAGATCCAGCACCCAAAGCTTCCTCCACTGACTGGATTGTAGCCTTCACCGTGTCGCTCTTCCCCGTCCCTGCTGTCCCGAGCAACAACGCCCTGAGAGGCTGCTTTCCTGCACGGCTCACAGACCATGCGAAGACATGGTCGTGAAAAGACCGTTGAGTTGGATCCAAGCGTTCCCGTAGAGGCTTGCCCCCTTCGCCTTGCATTGCCCTTGGCCCCTCTTCTAGAATTGGCTTCGCACGGGCTTCATCATATTCCGACAGTCCCGCCGGGCAAAGTTTAGCAACATCCATGCCTTCTGGATTAACCCCGTCTGCTAGTTGCAGCAAGGCTTCCTGTTCTGCCCGCACGTCTTCCTCCTCTGCATCAAACAAATGCTCCAACGCGTCCTCCAGAATTTGTGCCCCGTCGCTGCTATGCTCTTGCCAAGCAGCTTCGGCTTTAGCAACGAATGCCCGCACTCTGCTTGATTTAGCAATGTCGGTTTCCACCGTCAAGTCGTCCGTGTCAGCTTCAGGTTTGTCTGGGTCTCCTACATCCGGTTCCCTTTGCTGTTCCTGCGCTAAGGCATTGCAGATCCGCTCTACAAGGGCATGCTTGCTGCCAGAGATCCCAAGCTTCAAGCTCTGGAGTGCTGGCTTCAGCTTTGACACTGGATAATTTCCTCCTGGCTGTTTCATGATAGCCGGGTCAGAGCAAGTAGACCGCAAGCGAGAAAGGTAAGACACCCTTGTCAGCTGCTGAGGCAAAGCCGCCCCTAGAGAAACCAAGGCGTCATGCAACTCCCGATGTCCCCATTGCTGACGTTTCAACCACGCGTGTTCCGCGCTATGCAAAACTGCCTCGTCTGAGCCTTGAAGCTGCAATGCTGCAAGTGCCTCGTGCTCTTTCCACATCTTGGCGACACCCTGTTGCATTCTGGTTCCCATCGAGCCCCAAGTCTTTCGAAATTTCTCGGTGCCTGCGCCAGTTGCTCCTGCTGCGTCCTGGCTCTCCTGCCCCGTTTCTCCGCCAGTTGTCTGATCTGCGCTGTCCGCTTTGCCAGTATTCTTCTTGGGCTTAGATTTCTGAGCCGCTTTCAACTTCTTAGCATCAGCCCTTAATGCGTCGTCCCACTGCTTTCTCAGGAAAGGCGGAGGCGAATTCCAGCCCCATTTCATCTGAGTGGCTTCGTCAGCATTCAGCCACTCTTCCAGCAAGCTGTTGGCTGTATTGTCTCCCAGTTCTTTGATGGACGCCAATGACTGAGCATCCGGGTGCTTGTTCGGAAAAGCCATATAGCCGAGCAAAGCGTGCCTGCAAGACTGCCAATGTTTCTCTTCATTCCGAATCTGTCCAAAGCGCAGCCAAGGACTAACGTGAACAATCTTAGGCTTTTCGCAGAAATGTGCCTTTGGCTTCCCCTTTTCTGACCTGACGTAAACCATCCGCTTCCACTCCCACCACGAAGCCTGCGCACTCCACCGTTGCCAAGCTGCTTCGTTTTCAAGCGGCCTTCCCGTCAGAGGGTGCGGTTCGCGAGGCATTAATTCATCACCACGCAGGGCGTAGTACTCGATTGCAGATGAACCAGTTAGTGAACTATCCTCGCCCTTATCACGTTCAGCTGCCAGCTGCTCTCTGGTTTTGACACGCTTCAATTCCGAGTTCAAGGAAATCCGGGTGAAAGCACGGGACGCCAAGAACGGTGGGAATTTCCAGAGGATGTGATGCACTTCTAACTGCGAAATGGTTTTGGGTGCTACCTGGGCGTTGAAAAAACGCATGAGCGCGGAACCCACTCCTTTGCCGTCTTCTGCTGCCTTAGCCAAAATGTCATCGAAGCATTGCTCGGCCTGCCCTAACAGCGTACCCTGGCCGACCTTGGTCATATACTTGGTGACATACTGAACGACGGCAAAATGGCTGGTGACTGCCTGAACATCCATGTTAGCAAGGAGTGCGACTTGCTGGATTGGACAAAAGTTGTTCATGTAGTGGCAGTTCCGGGAGAGCCACACCCTGTGCAGGTTTGGACGGTGTGGGTCTTCTGCGACAGCCTCCTCCCCCGGTCTGCGGACTTGTCGTGGGAACAACTTTCCGCAATAGCAGATCTCAGTGTCCGTGCCTGCAGTGCTTGCTATGGTCTTGGCGCAGCTCTGCTTCTTGAGAGGCGGTCCGTTTGGGTGGGGCAGGTGCCAATCGTGCATGTTGCACCATTCTGCCAGCGACGCTGCAAAATCCAACCTCTCTAAAGCACGCTGTGGGTCTTCAACGCTGTCAGCTGCTTTGCCGAAGAGGTGCTGTAGCTCGGCCCATGGAATGGAACACGGGTCTCTCACTTGCTTCTCCGTGCCATCTCTCCGGCGCCTTTCCCTCTCTCCTAATCTGCACGCCTCAGAGCCATCATGTGCTTTTCGAGCGTTCCATTCCGTGTACACCCTGTCAAAGAAGCTCGCCATGATGGTTGCAATGTCTTCGCTCAGGACTACATTCTCGGCGCCCTGCGCGTCTGGCATGTTGGGCATTTCGCCGTGCTCACCGAGCTTCACTGCAACGTCGATGCGGGGAGAACCAGAAATCCAGAGAACCAAATGCACATGAATGATGCCTCCTGCGCCCCACTCATACGAGGCATACCAATCATCAACACGGCATGGTTCTGTGTCTGCTGACTTTGCATTCGCACCCTTCTCCCTGGGAGCTCTTGGCAAAAGGTCTGGCTCTTCATCTTCGTCTGGCTCTTCGTCCTCGTCTATCTGGCTTGGACGCCATTCTTCAGGATCAAAGCTGTACCCTTGCAACTGATGCTCAATGCTTGCAACTGCAAAGTGAATCATTTGCTCTAGCTTGATGCCGCAGTACCAGCTGACGAACCCAGGGTGCGCAGCCGAATCCTGGAAAAATCTAGTCCTCTTCTCTTTCTCCGTCAAATCTGCAAGCGCCTTTCTCTGTGCCACCTCGTGCTCGGGCAAGAGGCGCTCTAGCATGGCGTGTAGTTGGTCCCATTTGTAGACAGCACATGTGAATGTTTCAAACAAGCCTGGTAATCTGCCCTTGCCTGTGCTGGGGTCCATGGTCTCTGCCTCGATCTGGTCCACCATTCGTTCGAGGTCAGCCCGCATCCCCATGCGCTCGCCCACAGTCCCTGGGATGTTCTGCGTAACAACAACCATACGCTTGACCAAGTCCTGCCTGGCCTCTGCAGTCTTCAGCATATCCATCGTCAGGTCCTTGTCCCCTGGATTCTGTCTATAGAAGACGGCTCTCATCTGTGCTGCTTTGTTTCGCATTGCAGTGTTGAACGCCCAGTAGCGGAACCTTTTGTGACGCATAGCCCGATGGTCATCCCAGAGCAGCACGTGCCGTATCCAGACATCAAAATCGACCTTGTGCCTTCTTGGGGCATGGTAATCGCCCAGCCCATACGGAAAGATTGTTGGGAAAGCAGCAGGAATGAGGCCAGGCTCGTCCTCCCTTACAGGATCGCCTCGAGCAGGTGGATCCACACGGAGTGCGCTTCGCCGAGTATCTGCAGTGACATGCACTCCTGCGTCTGCAGCTGGGCCCGCTTGCACCGCTGGCTCTGCAGCCATACCTAAGCCTGCAGCCAACTCTGCGGCAGCGTTTGTTCTGTGGTGCTCGTCGCCCTCCGGGCTTTCTTCAGGCACAACCCCATGGTCCTGCACTGGTACCTCAGCCCCTAGCTGCTCCATCTCCGCCATGAACTCTGCCAGTAGAACTTGCTCATCCTCGCTTGGTTCACCTTCCTTTTCTCGAAATCTAAGTTTGCCCTTGTCCGCGAGCAAAGCCGCAATGACTCCTGTGGGTAAAGTCTCTGCTGCCCGCAGACGCGCTGCACCAGCAGCATCTGCCAAAGCTTGGCGACAGGCATCCCACAGTTGGTTGCCATTTGCCCCCGGACTTGCGGCCAAAGCTTCACGCAAAGCAGCAGCGAAGGTATAACTTGGGTTTGTCACCCAGCTTGCGAACAGCTCCCTGGAGATATCTAGCTCGTCAGGACTTTCAACCTCGTGGGTCGGAAGCTCCACTAGGCCACCATCTTCCGCATAATGGTCCAGGTTCTCCTGGCTCAGCACAGGCTTTCCGTGGAATCCCTCCTGCCACTGTGGATGGTTTTCCAATAGCCAGCACGTGGCGTCTCTAAGAGCAGCTTTCCTAGCTACGAATGGAGCTCTGTGCCGTCGCACCCCTTTTGCTTCCCGCGTCTTGCGGCGCACAAGTATGACTGGAACATCTACAGGTTTCAGCGGTAGCTCCTGGATCCACTCGACGGAATGCTGGCGGTAGTTCACAATGTGTCCAACGTACGCCAGTTGCCCGCTTGGAAACAGCGTATACACTTGAACCAAGGGATGCACACGTGAAACCAGCATCTCTTCAAAGTCGGTGAGGACGGCCAGCTCCCTGGGGACAGGACCCCCCAAGTCCATACCGTTGCTTGCAGTAAGCACGCCCCGTGTTTTAGGATCCTTGCAAGTGCTGCAGACCATTGCTACACCATCCCCTGCAGCAATGAACTCGGGACCGCCCGCCGGAGCAGCCAGCAACTTGGACTTTGCAGCCTGCCAGCCAAAGGACGTTTTTTGCTGCGGCACTTGAAACCAGCGCTCTTTGCAGTCAGCGCACTGTTGCAGCGAACAGCCTTCGAAGAAGCCATACAAATCTTCCACCCATTGATGGCAGGTAGGGTCCTGCAAGCATGCAAAACACGGCGGCAGCTGAAGGCTATCAGACCACTGTTCAGCATGCGCCCAAGTTGTTTTTATTTCTTTCTTGCGGCGTTCATCAGCAAGAGCTACCGCAGCTGCCTTGTCCTGCTTTTGGGCTTGGTACTTATCTCTTTTTGCCTTATTCTCCTTCTCTGGGTCTGCCGCATACCTTTCCAAGCGTGCTGCCTTCCTCGTCTCTGGGTTTGCCGCATACCTTTCCGCGTCCGCTGCCTTCC
>CALGTP010000085.1 GCA_937902105.1 uncultured Actinomycetes bacterium | reverse complement strand
TTGTTGCTGCGCGTGAGCTTCGTCTCCATGTCCTCCGTCGCTTCGGTTTTATCGAAGGCGGCCAAGACATCACTGAGACGTGCTTCCCACTTAGCGGCGTCCGGACCTGCTGCGAGCCTCATGGCTTCGAGCACGTCGTTCGCCTCTTGCGTACTGGCATCGGCGCCCCGCTTTCCGCTTCGTGCTCTGAGGACTTTGGTCTTGTCCTTCATTGCATCGCACAAGCTGACTAGCAAGGCGTACCTGTCTCGGGCGCTTTCCTGGCCTTCCGTGTCAGGTTCAACGCCTGGCGGCCCGAGACTGGTCACAGCCTCGATTACTCGGCCGCTAAGATCCTCACGGATCTTCTTTGCCCTGAATTCCTCAGGTGCTTTCTTGTACTCGTTTTTACCGAACGCAGTTCGGAGCTCATGCGAGTAAGAAGTCAGGCTCCAGTGTTCCAGTATCCGCTGGTAGCCTGTGGGCCTCCGGCTCATTAGTGACGCTACAAGCCACTCTTCAGAAGTGAGCTCAAGCAGCACAGGAGTAGCCGGTTCGGCCGCAAGCTCAGTCGGCGACGGTTCGTCCGCGCGACTGGCCTCGCGAGCCTCATCCATGCCATCATAATATTCTCGCGACTGCATGTCTGCCTCATCGCCAGATGTTAGGTAGCCTTCGGAGTCGGCTCTGATTTGCTCGACGAGGTCCTTTTCCGTCTCGTCGGGCTCCCAGTCGGCCTCATCATGAGGTTCGCACTGATCTTCAGACTCAGCCGCCTCCATCTCGGCGTCATCGTCGATGTAGATGGTGGCGACCTCGTTTTCTGCGATCTCAATCGCGCTCTCCGCCTCTGCTTGGGCGCTTTCTAGAGCTTCTACCCGTTTCAGGGTGGTTGCCGCGTCCGCCTCCTCCGGCGTCGTCTTCAGCCACAGTGCTTCTTCATAGCTCAGTACCATGAGGTGCTGCTGCATGCTGCCTGGTGGCTGGGCCCTGCTAATCATTTCAGGCGACGGCGACGGCGGCAAAGGCTTGATTAGCCCTCTCAGCTTTTCTTTCCTCTCCTCTATTTTGGCCGCGTCTGCAAGGCGCTCGCTCTCATATGCCTCTTTTGGAGTCGGCGCAGTTTGCCAATTCGCAGGCGTAGGCCATGGAAAGTACGTCGGCAGGCAGGCCTTGGCTGGCGGGGCAGAGGCGCTCGACGCACCTGTACTACCATGTGCAGCGCACGGTCTCGGCCACTTCGTTGCCGGCGCTGGGGCGGTGATGCCCGCAGTGCCAACGCTGCCTCGGGCAGGGGGCGGCTTCGGCCACTTAGCTTCGTAGCTGCTGGCTCCGGCATCTCGCCCTCTTGCTCTGGCGTCTCGCTCTCTTTGAGCATAGACAGCCGGCTCGAACGCAGGCGCAGTCGGCGACGGGACGTCCGCGCGACTGGCCTCGCGAACCGGCTCGCTCGCTCCACGGCCTCCGTGCTTCTTCTGGAAAGGATCCTCGAAGAAGTTTCCTCCCTCCAGCCAACGCACGCTCAAGATGCAGCTGGGCGGAATCGAGACAGGGCTCAAGATGGCTTCGTCCTGAGTAGTTCGCTGTAAGGCGATCCCCTTTGCTAACACGCGTCCCGTGTCTACCACGATTAGGACAGGCGCATTAGCACGCAGGCCGACTTGCGGCTTTCCAGCGACTTCGGCGACAAAGTGCACGTGGCTGCGGTCGAACTTCGGTCCACGGAGTCTTTTCAAGTCACTGCCGCAGAGCAAGCCGAGCTGCATTATGCTCTCGACATGGTCCGGCCATGTAGCATGCAGCAGCACTTCAGGGAGGTCTTCAGGCGCAGACGCATCAAGTGCGCTTGCCGGGTCCACCCCGCTGCCTTTTGACCAGCCCTGTTTGACGCGGATATACCATTCATCTCCGCTCTCACAGAAGAGCTCGAGCCGCTGCTTGCCGCGTCTCTGCAGAAGGCTCTGCACATCTGCCAGCTCGAGGCCTACATCCCGGTAAGCTCGGAGCTGTTTGAGCTCGCTCACTAAGATCCATCCTTTTGGATCCATCCTTCCGGCGAGTCCGTGTGAGCCGTGCCTAAGCCCTTTGGTAAGGAGATGGCTAATACGGTCTTGCCTGGCATCTTCTGCCGGGTTCTGGTACCATCCGCTCATGTCTGGCGGCTGGCACTTCGCTAACTCGGCCGGCGGCGAAAAGCACGCACGGCTGGCTACGCGGGGAGGGGTATACACACAGAGATGGGCGCTACCCCAAACAACTTCCCTTGTTGGTGTACTAACGGCTACAGCGGTCGAAAGACACATAGCAGAGGAAAGAGGTATGAAACTAGAGATCAACATGAAACCCATGGATTTGTGATTTCTAGGAATACACGCTAGCAACGCGAACAAAACCGCTTGCAAGCACGTACACAACAACGAAGGCACCCATGCTGACAACGCTACTAAGGCTTGTGAGCATGCATGCTTGTGTTTGTATTCATTGGAATCCGCCAAGACAGGGTCCTCCTTACGAGCCCTAGACTTATGGGACTTCCGGGGGTCAAAATCACGGCCCAATCCGGTCGGATCAAAACCCAAAGCCTCAAGAGCCTCACGGGGGTGCTGGGGGTATATCAAAGGAGCCCTACCGACCGCATCACGGATGTTCTGGTCGTATTCACAATCCCTATAGATGACACCATCCACCACTCTACCGGTTCTTATCGTCAGGTCGTCCACATACGGAAGCCATTCCTTGCCCAGACGCATTTTGCGATTGCGGCCTGGAGCGTAGACTCGGTCCACGGCATAAGCAAAGTCGTCAGGCCCATTGGACGGACCGAACGTCAAACACACGGGGAGAAACTTCCCTGTGCGAGCGGCTAACGCAAGTATTTCCCGAGCCCTCCGAGTATTCACAACTTGATTAAACCCAGAACAGGCATCGACGAAGGAGAAGTAAGCACTACCAATACAGGCAAGGATAACATCCGCAACCCGTTTCACATAGTAGACGGCTCTCGAGAGCCGAAGATTTACCCTCCTGTAGTCGACGACAAGGCGCCGCTTCCGCTGCTTCTTGTGTACTGGTCCGTCTACGCGAGTAGGAAACGGGGCACTGCCCCAAGGGCTGTTCCCTCGGATCAATTGGCCTCTCTGTATTTCCTTTTCCAAGGCTTCATCGACCCATGTCGCCGTTTCTCCCTTCAGATTGTGTGGAGGAGAGCAAACGGGAGGACCGATGGGCACGCAATCGTGCTTCATGTGCCTCAGCGTAGTTCGGGCCGAGCCTTCTAACCAGAAAGCGGCCGATTTGCGTTCGATGACGTAGGCAGCAGCCTTAATCTCGTCCTCGGAAAGGTGGGGCTTCCTTAGCTTACCATCTCTTCCGAAGCCAGTGCCTTCGACGACGTCCTTCCTGTACGCACTATCGCGTCTAGGATCGCCTTCAATGCTCTGGCCGCTCAGGCGATAGACTTCGAGAGGAGCACGGACTTCGTCCCACTTATCCTCATCAGCTAACCTTCGCCATTTTGCTTCGTTTTCCTTGGTAACCACGGCAAGTTCCTTCTCGAGCCGAGCGCGGTCTTCCTCGGAGATCTCGCTCTCTTTGAGCATAGATTCGGTGCCTATATCGGCATTCTTAGTCAAGACAGCAGCGTCAGGTTTTGCAATCGACACTGCAGGCTTGTCCGGCGGCGGGGCGCCAGCGCGGACAGCCTCGCGAGTGGCATCGGCGGCACTAGCGACCGCGTCGAGCACAGGTTCATCCCGTTTCCGGTGTTGATACCTTTCTGCCATAGTCACGAAACGATGACTAATCTTCTTCGTCGGACGGTGAGCAGAACTCAAGGCTTCGACGAGACAGTGTGCATAGACCGCAGCCTGGCCGGAAGTGTATCTCCCACTTCGGCTGGCTACGCTGATCCACCCTTCATCATGACTTTTGTACGTACCTCGGATCTGGCGATGCGGATGAGAAGTTCCTACCAGAGACTCACTCTTCTTGCATCGTAGGCCCATCAACTCAATGTCGTAGTTGGCCGTCCAGATCTGCCCCTTCTGCATGCACATGCCGGCTTCGGGGCCGTCGCCGTCGAACACCATGCCATACTGGCAGGCGTCGCCTCGGACGTGCGTCCAGGGGGATATAGGTTGCTCCAGCGTTCCTTGGGACTTTGCTACCGACTCGTGAGAGTGGAGCAGAGAGCCCACAGGGTTCTCCTTACTGGCCAAGCATCCTATTTCGTTTTGATAGTCCATACCAGCGATGCTGAAATCAATCATGCTCGTAGTCGCTGGGTCGACGTCTCGACTCCCAATTTGGCACATTTTGGTACAGGGAATGCCCCAATGGGTAGCTAGAGGTCGAAGACAGAATACTATGAGATATGCTAAGCTTTCTTGATCGCGCGGGTCCGCGAGTTCCCATGATTTTCCATAGGAAGCAATCTTACGGTCGATTCCCACACCGACTGTGACTCCTGACTTTCTCAGTTGACTTCCGAAAGCACCATGGCCCTCGAAGATCTCCAGGTAGTCGCAGTGACCTAGCTGGGCCCATTTCTGAATCATCTCCGTAGAGCTGAATTTCAGAATCGAGTCTTGAGTCGCGAGACAAGCGGGCGGCGGTTCGCCAGCGCCGCTGTCTCCGCGGACAAGGTCCGTAGACTCTACGAGTCTAACGAGCTCTTCGTACGCGGCCGCGATGGACTCGCCCCTCAGATTGTGACAAGGGGGGTTCTCTCTCATTGTGAGTACCGGGTCTGTTTGGACTTCTTCGGCTAGCCGGTAGTTGCTCCGGTCCAGTCGGCGAGCGGCAGCTGCTCCAAGCACACCATCTGCATTGAGGTCTACTTTGGTAACAAGCTGCTTCACTGTCAGTGTATCCTTGACAGGCTCTGTGCCATCGAAATCCTCCGTCACGGGGGCTTCGGGCACGTTGCTTTGTTTGCGGAACAGAGGTTTCCAGTGGACTCTGAGGCCTCCGGCCTCTGGATGGTACCGCTGAACTACTACCGTCTGATCCGCTTCATGGATAGCTATCACTCGGCCGATTAGGCAGATCTTACGAGAGGTAGTGGTGTAGGCCACGTGCTCACCCTTCCGTAAGATAAACTTCTGCCCGCGTCGACGCAGCACAGCTTGGCCTTGGTCCTCTGGAGCTTGGCAGATTTGGCCTATCGAGAGAGGTTCTTCATCGTCCTTCTCGAAGGTTTTGTTGTCAAACGCAGGGACTTCCAGGTCATGAGAGCCAGGAGGACAAAGGATCATATTTTCGATGTGTCCTTCGATTTGGTACTCCTTGCCATCAACTGTATTCTTCAGTTTTGCTTTATTGCCAGTAGTCGATACGACGGTCCAAGGGCCGCTCATCGGTCTCTTCCAAGGTACTCGCCCCTCTGAGCGGTTCTTGGGATCTCGATGAACTACTAAGTCCCCTGGCTGAAGTACGGTCTGTTTGCGGAACCGGTTGGCTAGACTGGCTCTGAGTGCCGAGGCATTCTTGAAATGCCCGACTACCACAGTCTTGACTTCACGGTACTGCTGAAACAGCCGTCTCGCGTAGTCAGATATCCCTTCGAACTTGCCTACCTCGAACTTCATCAAATCCTTTTCCAGAGGAATAGACAAGCTCCAAATGGCCTGCAGGTCGCGCGGCGCGTAGCCGTGCGGACCTGGGGTCAAATCCACTAAGTACTCGACTAGCGGAAGGAACTCGCTCCAGTCGCCCGGCTGGCCGTGAGCTACGTCGTTCAGGACCAGCCCTAACAGCTTCTGGGTTTCTTGATGAGCTCGCTCGTTTGCTCCCATTTCACATGGTCGCATGGCAGTCGCAAAGCGATGGCGCATCCCCAAGAGTGCCGCATATTCCTCAAAGAGGGTATTGCGAAACTCCGGACCTCTATCGGTCCGTAGAAGAACAGGCATCGTGCGAGAACGAAAGATACAGCGAGAGAAAGCTCTGCGAACCTCGCTATAATTCAAACATTTCATGGGTTCCAGCAGCAGAGCATGACTGGCACAACAAAAGTACGTCAAAATGTACCGGTTGCCGTGCTTATCCGGAGGATTAGGTCCTTCACAGTCGATCATGATCTCCTGGAATGGTGCTGAATCCGTAGGGATCACGGGCACCGATTCTTGTTTCGTCGGCCTCTTCCTATTCTTAATGCAATTGAGACATAGGTCGGACCAGGCGTGAACAGCTGGATCCATGCCGTCCCACCAGACTACCTTAGAGAGAATCCGGCAGGTGGTTTTGCCACTCCGATGACCTCCCCATAAACCCGCGTGGGCCTGGAGGAAGCAGAATCTCTTCCATGAGACTCCTTGGCCAGCATTTCCTGCAGGCACCACGGGAACCCAACGGGATTCCCCATGCTGACCTTGCTTTTCAACGACGCACTTCTCCAGGACTCCGTCCTCGTCCAAGCGAAATCCAGGCTTAGGATCTTTGAGGAGTGCGGCGAGCTCAGGATCTGCTCTTTGATCTCGATGCCAAATGACGCGCAGGGAGCAATTCACGTCGAAATGCCCTTCACCTGCAGCGGCTCTGGCTTCTTCAGCCTTCGCCTCCCTTTCACGGATAGCTTGGCTCAGCCATTGCTTATCGTGTAGACCATTTCGAGGTCGAGGCTCGTCTTCTCCCGCGCTCAGGACATGCTCTGAAGCAGTAGCAACGTCCGAGCCGCCGGGCTTCCATCGCCGATGGTTGGTTCGCCAAGTCGTCACCAAGAGTGTCTGACTGTAGACGATCCGAACCCTTCGCGTGCCTTCCTGGGCGGCGGTCTTGACCACGACCACAGGATTCTTGGCGGAAGCCCCTTGACAGGCTTTCTTCAAAGCTGACTTGCTCGGAACTTCGTTCCAGCGTCCATCCTCTTTCCGAAAAGCGGCCAGAAAGTCCGAAGGAACTTCTGACTGCCCGTTGCTCTTGGAAACCCAAGTAGCCACTTCGCCCGGCTCTCCCTTCAAGTGGACGAGATGCTCGAAGATTGGATGCTTCTTCAGGAGAGACTTACCACCGATGGTGACGGCATCTTCGCAGAATTTGTCGACAGTCCTCCGAAGGTTCATCCATCCTACCGTTGAACGGTTCCACTCGCTGCAGCTTACTTCCTCCACGGTCTCCTTTAACCAGCTGCAAGATGATTGCATCTGGACCAGCACTGGATGAGCTCTTTCACCAACTGGATCCTTGATGACCCAGGCGGTCCGATAAGGAAACTTCAACCTATGCTTCGGATCTTTAGGGACGGGCATAGTAAACTTTCCGTTGCTCACCCATGGAAGAGTCTGGACGACGCCATACTGACGTATGGTTGATTCATTCATCACAGACTCTGCAGATACAAACTGCAGTGCCGCAGACAATTCATTGCCGTACGCGAGGAGGCTCACCGAAATCTCTCCATCTCCTGGCTCTTCAGGAGCCAAGACCTTCTTCTCGATAGCCTCTTGAGCTGAGACAGCGAGATCGGCAAACTCCGATTTAATGCAAGACGTGCAACGGCCAAAGACGTAGGTGCGCTTTCCACAGGCGCAAACTCCGTTATGGTCCCAGACTTCTCTGGAGGGTTTCTGGAGAACAGATTCCCACGGCACGTCGCTCAAGCTCCGATACACTGGCAAGCCCAGTGCAGAGAGTCCGGCCTTGATCTTTTCATAGACCGGGCACTTTTCGGCAAGCACTCCGTACCCAGGTACCGGAGGCTCGGGGAAGCTCTGCTCTGCTTCTGGGCAGGCGAGTTTCACCATATCAATTCCAGGCTTGGTCAGGCTCACTCGAGGATGACGGGCCCAAACAGCCTTGATGCCCGCCCAAGTCTCTATCAGGAGCTGGGCTTCGATCCTCTGCACGTTCCGAGCCCTCAGGACGGTTTCCATGACCAAAGGGTAGCGGAGGTAGTTGGCCACCACAGCACCTTGGCCATCGCCGACGAGAACGTCGGGACGAAAATGGCTAGCATCTCTGATTACTTTGGCGCACGAGGTCAGGAGGTCCACACGAGTGCTCTTCACGAGCTTCTCGACATTCAGGCCCTTCTTATTCTCTGCGTCAAAATGAGCGCCATTGCCGTCGTCGTCGGTAAAAGGCCCTTCACTAAGACGGACTATTACACGACGACCTGGTGCAGCACGTTCAACAGCAACTGTGAGATCCTTCATCAGCTGCATACGTGTCTCATCAGAGGTGTAGTCAGCCACACACAGCACCTTCAGGGTAGGCTGCACTCCGGCCGAAGCCATAGCTGCTACAAGATCCGCAGGCACAGTCGGCGACGGTTCGTCAGCGCGGCTGGCCTCGCGTTTCGAGGGTTTCTTGTCCGGGATTGAGTCATCACCGATAGTCCATGGAATGGGGTACCTGGCTTCCTCATCCGGGCATTCGCCTAAGTATCCTTCCAAAGTGAACCCTCTCAATTGGCCAATGAGACCTTCAAGGTCCTTGGTCCGCTGATCTATCAGCGCATCGCGGTTGATCGGATTGCGGGAGAAACCATCTCCTAGTTTCGCACTCCTTCCGGACAGCGAGCGAATCTCCGAGCCGTCTGATAGCATTTCTGAGATCCACCGCAGATGTTTGACATCTATTTCCTCCATGGTGACCTGCCGAGTCCAGTTGGCATGGTCGGTCCACAGAATGCTACGGCAAGCCCCGAGCACCTTGCGGATCGCGCGTTTCACTTCGAGCTGCGCGTACCCTTCCAAGGTGAGTGGTTGCCAAGCCTGTTGTGCAGGCGTCAGACCTTTCGAGTGTGTCACCAGCACCTTGAAGCGGCTCATGTCACGAGACATTTGGAGACCGGTGCCGCCGAGGGCAATGCCCGAACAGTCGGCTACTTGCTCCAGCGGGCACGATCCATCGGCCGCAGCAGCTTCATCGAACATGGAAAGCTCGATAGTCTGGGCGCACATCTTCTTGATGCTATTGACAGACTTGCATCCCTCAGATTTGCCGGCGCCGAGCCCTTCTGGAGGGAACTCTGCTCCGGGTTTTTGGTACTCTCCGAGAACCTTGGCGGCCTTGCCGTATTCCATCGGCAGGTACCATCGGATCCAGTTCGTACAACCCAAGAATTGTTGGATATGAAGCTTCTCCCTGAGAGGAGCAAAATCCCGGACGGCTTGGGTAGCATCCGGCGCACATTTGCCGCCAGTTCGGCTGACCCAGTGCCCGAGAAGCTTCCCTTCGACAACGCCGAGGTCTGCTTTGTCCACTCCAAACGAGAAACCACTCAAGATGGACTTGTCCAAGAAGGCTTCCAACGACACCAGATGGTCGATGAAATGAGTATTCGCCTTCGGGAACTTCTGCAACAAGTGAATCAACAGCTTGTCGTAGTAATAGTCCGTCGGCGTTTCCTCAGCAAGCCTATCGATTGCGCCTGGCTCTTCCACGATGTGGTAGACAGGATCGCTCAAAGTGTTGATCGGCTCGCCTCGCGGATGATGTCCCGCAAAGGTCGACGCCATCATTACGCCGACTGAAACCGAGAAAGCGAAGATCCTAGAAGCTAGGTTCTTGCCCCCTTTCTGGCGGAATCGGCACTTCTTGCATCCCTGCATTCCTTCAGATTCGCAGTTCCGGCCATCGCACTTGCTGCATTTCGCCGGCGTGGATTCCACACGGCCGCAATCCTTGCAGCAGGCCTGTGAAGCGTCACGCGCGAAGAAGGCGGTGTCAACGCATGCACAGTCATGACAGACAGTCGTTACGGCGCTGCCACTGGCGATGCAGCCAACGATGTCTCCAGGAAGGACGTCACATCCCATGTCCGGCGCAGCGATGAACACTGTACCGGTTTCCTGGTGAGTTGGCCAGACGCCTGGCACGACTTCCGGACCGATGCCATTAGAGTCATCGTGAACCGGGAGAACGGCTTCTGTGTCATTCTCGGACCGAGGAGCATCGCTCCTGATCCGGCGGACCGGGATCCAAGCCCCATCGCCTCCGTCCAGTCGCACGGGCTCTTCAGAGTCCAGCGCCAGCAGGTCGCGAGGCGCGTCCTTTCCATCGGTGTAGGCACCGACGTTGTCCGCGGGCTGGGCAGGCACCGGATCGGTAGCGCTGCCAGCCCCACAGGACTCCTCAACCACTTCATAGTCAAAGCTTCCCAGCACTTCGGTGGTGAAAGGATAGCATTTGTCTATTTTCTGGAACTCACGGCCTTCCAAGACGCGCGGCATAATTATGCCTAACTTCTTGAGCCGGAATCCGCTGTCAGTCGGTTCGAGCCCTAGGCCTCCTCTGCCTTCGGATTCCAAAGCTGCACCGCCGAGGATCACTCCCTCCCAGTCGCTGCAGCCTCCTTCCGTGACCTTGCCACGGACGAAGATCTCACGGACCTTCTTGGAGTTTGTGGCAGTCAGCCCCTCCATGAGGCCGAGCCGGATCACCGCGCCGCCAAGTAGCGACAGAGGTGCATTCGACTTGAGGCCATTTACGACTTCCTCGAGTGGCCACTTTTCAAGCTGAATCAGCGGAAAGTTGCGATCACTTGGGGAAAGTCCTTCCTCAACTGCACGGTTGATCAATCCAGTCACGAATTCTTCGGTGAAGGTATTGCAACCAGCGCAAGTGTCGAGCATGACTTCCACAACCTTGCTCCCTACCATGCCAATGGTTTTCCACTGACTACCGCCTTTGCGATTGTCACGGTGTTTCCACCAGCTGGCTGGGCAGTCCTTCAGGGACTTTAGCATTCCACCCTTGATCGGGCTCAGCGGCTCCTTTGCCGACATCACCTTTTCGGGTGGCGGAGAGGTTTTATCCTTCTCCTTGCACTCGTCGACGAGGACTCGGACGCTGCTGGTGACGCAGTACTCGGGCACCCAGCTCGAGCTGCGATCTCTCCTCTTTCCTTCCCACAGGCAGAGGAAGGGGTTCTCGATAGCATCATCGAGGCCAGCAGGAGTTCCCTCCAGCACGATGTGAACCTTCTCGCTGTGGGAGAAGTCGCAGGCGCCGCCTTTCTTGCAGGAGCCTGCTTTGAAGAACCTGCAAAGCGTTTCGCCCTTCGGCTTCTGTGCGCCGCCTCCGGCCTTGCCCTTGGCGGCACCCTTTCCTTTACCTCCACCCTTGCCACCTCCTTTAGGCTTGGTAGTGGAAGGTTTGAAGATCAGAGCTTCATCGGAAAGGATCTTCTTCTTGGCGGCACGCGCGGCTTTCACTATCGCGGTGTCGTGTTCGAAGGTGCATTCCTTGTTGGCGCACGATCCCTTGTCTCGTGCAGCCCAGCAAGCCTTGCTGATGTCGAGGTCCTGGAACGTTTTAGGCATCTTCTTGTAGAGCTCGTACTCAGTTACGGCATTGACTTCATCAACTTTCGACTTCTGTCTACCGCCCTCATTCTTAGCCTTGCCAAGTCCCTGCAACTCAGACCTGAGAGCAGCAACAGTGCTCTCAAGGGCAGCGAACTTCTTGGCCTGGGCTTTTGCTTGGCCCTTAGGAGCTGGAGACTCCTCGTTGGCGACGAACACGGTCTGAGCGGACGCCTTGGAGACATCCTCATTCGACTCGTGCTCGAGTACGACCTTATGCGCTTCTTCCCAAGAAATTGGGGCGCGCAGTGTATCCTCACCGAGCCAGATCCGGCGCTCCTTCCTTACCATTTTGGAAAGGTTAGGGCCGATCTTCCGCAAGTAGCTCAAGAAAAGCTCCTTGACGGATTTGCCAAGGCCTACGCTCTCGAGTTCCGTGATAGCTTCTTCAAAGAGGGGTTCGAACTGATGACCCGAGTACTTGCCCTTGGTGAGGGCAGCGAACTCGTGGTCAATCCTGATCTCCTTCTCTGCTTGCGATTCGGAAAACATCAAGTGCTTAGCCTTGATCATTTCGTAGACAGACTGAGCATCCTCAGTGATTGTGCCGGCGCGCCATTCGCGTCGGTAGATGTTCTGGTAGCTCTTGAGGCGCGTGCCTCGGCATCGCCCTCGAAGTGCTACTAGCTTCTCACGGAAATTCATACCGTCACAATCGTTTGCCAGGTCACAGTTGTCCTCAAAGTTCTCATAGAACTCCTTGACCTGCTTGGCATCGGTCTGGTCGTCAGTCAAAGTCGTCCAGTGCACGTCGGCACGCACATTCGTGATAGTGCTTCGGCCTGTACGCTTCGACAGTAGACCGGTCAGCGCTGCAGTCTGAGCTATGATAGCATCCGACAGCAGTTGGTTATCCGATCCGGCTGAAGACTTCCCATCGAGATCCTTGCTTGCGAGCTCGATTTCGAGAGCAGCGATCTTAGCCTGCATGAGGCTGACAGTGTCACGCTCTCGCTCGTTTGCAGACGGACCGAACTCCTGGAATGGGAACTGCGGGACTTCCTCGAATCGAGGTCTGTTTCCGCTGTTCGGCAAACTGAAGGCCTTTCCAGGCGTGGTCGATTCACGGCCTCCGACGGCTTTCACCAGCTCGGAAAGCGCAATCGCCTTGACCTCGAGCTCCGAGCCTTCCAACTCCGGGTCATTGCTGACCTCGAAGAACTTCGATCGGAAGAACTCGCCCTGGTACTGCTGCGTGTACGCGACTCCGTGGCTGTTAGCCTTACGGAAGGCCTCATCCAGCAGGCTTGCCTTCTCGAGCAAGATCTCAACATGGAAGAGGTCCACTTCCTCGTTCATGGCTTCCAAAGCCGAGGATAGCCGAGAAACACGGCTTCTGTAGTAGTTCACGGACTCCTTCGTAGGGTCGAAGACCAAGTACAAACGTCCACGAAGGTTCTCTGCATTCGCAGATCCTGAGCTCTCAGATTTATTGTCAGGCGACGAAGGAGGCGCAAGCATAGCCGGCAGCGGAACGCTCGCGCGGCTTGCTTCGCGAACCTCTGTACTAGCAGGAATCAATTCCTGTTCACCAGTGTCCGCTTCCTCCTCTTCATCCGCATCAAGGCGTTCAGCCTCCTCTTCTCCATGGAGACTCGCCATCACTGCCTTCCAGAGGGCAGATTCCTGGCTCGTGGTAGTCGACCGTCCATCAATAGCGCGCTTTGGACGGCGACCCAACTCACGACGCCAGATTTGCCATTGGTTCCAATTCAGCTTTCCAGGATTGGCAATGGTTCCATCTTCAATGAGCTCCAGAAGGGTTTTCCCTTCCAGAGCGCCTGCCACTTCCGAACTCATCTTGGCAGGTGCCTGGGCTCAATTCCCTTTTGCGCGTCGCTGG
The DNA here is from genome assembly GCA_937902105.1 of uncultured Actinomycetes bacterium. Taxonomy (GTDB): domain Bacteria; phylum Actinomycetota; class Acidimicrobiia; order Acidimicrobiales; family Ilumatobacteraceae; genus Casp-actino8. Next base: position 255 of record CALGTP010000085.1, on the reverse strand, counting down.
CTCAGCCGGCGGCGGATCGCACGCGCGGCCAAGCCACGCGACAGGATTGAGACTTTCCCAGAACAGCCCCCACCTGCGGTTAGAAGCGAAGCTCCGATAAAGTGCGACAACTTAGTAGCACAAGAAAGGATTGCACGCGCTTCCCGCTCTTTTCCAAACACCTTGCTTCTACAGAATCAACGTCGGAGAAATGTTCAGCAGGCTCTGCCGTAATACAAATGCTGCTACCGCTATACAGCGGCTTGAGCCAAAAAA
>CALGTP010000084.1 GCA_937902105.1 uncultured Actinomycetes bacterium | reverse complement strand
CTTAAGATACTTAGCGGTTTCTACTTATCGAAGTTACCGAAGTTAGCTTTGCTAAGTGTGCTAAGTTCGGTAAGTATATTTTCGTCATGATTTAAAGAATAACCAAAGGAGGCCATCACACAGTGAATTTACAAAGCTAACATGGGTGACGAACGAATGATGCTCGCATGCAATGCGTGGGTCTGCCAAGTAACATAAAGTTATTCAAGCATGTTAAGCTAGCGAAAATTCAAATCAAGCACTAATGACAAAACGAAGTAAAAACACAACAACAAAACGCAAAACGTAGCATAGCACAGCGAGGCAAAAACAACATCTATAACCCAGGAGATGACAAAACTGTTGTTTAGAGCGGCATAGCCGCCTGCGGCAATGCCGCAGCATGCTTCCTCGTAAACTTTTTGTTGCGCAACTGCCATCCAAGCTCGCTCAGAAAACTTGAAACGCCCCCATCACCAGGGCAGATCCATCGCCACTAACGTTCCAAACCAAAGGTCGCCGAACATCCTGAGCTGGAGCGTGAGTTGACCCTCAGGCAGCCCTCAAACAGAATCCAAAAATGAGCAACACTACTAGGGCAACAGAGACCTTATAAGGCAGCCCTAAAACAGAATGCAAAAATGAGCAACACTGCTATGGCAACAGAGCTTCTTGTACAGCCCACACTTCATAAACAGGATTTGCAGGCGCTCGCCAAAATGAGGCGTTCGGAGACTCAGTGGCATCCACATTCTCCAACATGTGCACAAGCACTTGCCGCTCCTCCGTGTCCTCTCGCAGAATAACTGCTGCAACCTCCCCAACGCTCTGATCTTGCAGAACGAATTGGCCAGCGCGAAACAAGCCAAACTCCGTGACCTATGTCTGCCAAAGAGCTCTAAGAAACAAAACTGCTTTTGACTTCTACTTGCATTTTGACAGAAACCCATGTGAATGAATACGGTCACGTTTATCCTGAACAAATGGAGGTGGCACTTCCCTTCGCAAAGTGGATGATTTCGTCCTGGCAAAGGATCTTGGATTTCGAGGACAGGATCTTAGCTCTGCTGGAAGTTATCTCAGCCACCATGAGGGCCTGGTTCATTGCAGACTTGCAACAAAGCCTGAGCTCCAGGTCTTTGCAGTTGGTGTTGTGGTAGTTTTCCAAGATATCCTTCAGGAGCTTGTGCTTGTGCTCCAGGGGAAAAGCATGCAGAAGGTATCTGTCCTGCCGCACCTGATTTGGCACATGCAAGGACATGTGATGCTTGGGCCTCACTTTTTCATGGCCGTGCGCTGCAACAAACAGCTCGAGATGACGCTTCATCAGGCTCCCAAGCGTGTCACACGCAATATCGCTATAATCTTTGCATCCCATCATGTATTCCATCTGACAGACAGAATCATGAAGAGCCCGGAAGGACGCTAGCACGTCTGGGCGCCAAGGACCTCCAGCAGCATCTAGCTTGGAGGCAACAACCGTATGCAGTAAGTGCCTGAAGACGTGAACAGCAGTCCTGACGCCTTGCGCGTCACATTTGATTTCGTTGTCTTTGAAGAGCACACGGAAGGCACCCCCCAAAGAGGTCTTCCAGTCAGCACGGAAGAATGATGTGATCTCGGAAGTGGTCAAGATGTGATCCGCGCCCAGTGCAGAAACCACGAGATCGATCTCGTGCTGAACGATACCGTTGCTATAGTGGGTATGGCAAACATCATACCTATTCTGGGATGGCTTGATAATCCCACGGAGGCGAATGCTCCCAAGAAGAGCAGTTGGGTCATACTTCACACCGGACATGATCTCTAGCTCCTGGATGTTTCCGCCACGGCCTTTGATCGCAGCAAGCTCGTCGAACCATTCGTAGAGCTCTGAGTCCTCAACGCTCCCGAATTTGCTTGCGTCAGGCTCGCAAATGTCTACGAATCCTGGCGGCAGGTCATCATGCATTAACTTGTGGACCACATTGGGACATTGCAGACATGGTTTCTTGCCGCCTGAGCCTTTGCAGAACCAGACCTCCTTAAGGGCCTTTTCGTCCCAGCAGTTTGGGTTCAGCTCAGCAATTAAGAAGTACGGCTGGCCATCTACTGCGACAGTCATGCCAGAAACTACACTAGGCACTTCGTCCAAGAACGATTCGAGCAACCACCGGCTGGCGCAGCTGCAGCCACTGCTCAAGCGAGCCATCTTTCGGCTGAGTAAGGACGCTACGTGCATCCAGACATGTTCAACGCGCAGTGCGTCGCCAAACTCCAAGAACGATGCGTACCAGTTGTTGCACTTGTTCTTGATGTCTGGTGCTAGCACATTCCCAGGCGTGAACTCATCGCAGTAGCCAACAAGATGCAACTTCAACGTTCCAG
>CALGTP010000083.1 GCA_937902105.1 uncultured Actinomycetes bacterium | reverse complement strand
GGGCTCGTAGGTTGATTACCACGAGGGTTGATCCACTGAAAGCGGCTAAGTGTATTAAGGGACTTCAGGACATGCTGTTGTCAGCGCGACTGCTAGCTGGTGATGCCTCCAAATTTGCTGGAAGGCTGAGTTTCTCAGTGGTCGTGTCAGGCGACAGGGTGGGAAGGGCCTTTATTAAGCCGTTTCATGCTCAGGCGCATGCGCCTCTGCCGCACTTTAAGTTATCGCCATGGCTGGTAAGGGCTGGTGAATGGTTCATCAAGTATTTAGAATTGTGCCCTACTTCCGTCAGAAGACCAGGTGGTGAGCATCGTCCTCACATTATCACTTGGGATGACGCAGCAGGGGTTAGTAGATGGGTGGCCGCAGTAGCTTATATAAATGGCAAGTTTTTGTATACCAGAGTTCAAACGCCGGATTGGCTGTGGGCTCCTCACTCGGAATGATGACCAGATTGCTTTCCAAGAGCTTCTGGGAGTTCTCTTGGCATGGGGCACGTTTAGAGAGGACCTGGAGGGTTGTCTCTGGACAGCTTATGTGGACAACGATGGTGTGTTGTTTTCACTTGCCAAAGGAGGGGGAGGAGGACCAGAATCTCACATGCTGGTTGGTGACCTATGGCTGGACCTAGCGGAAGCTCAGGTCGATCTCCAGGTTGCCAGAGTTGAATCCAAGGCTAATGTGGCAGACGGCCCTGCCCGTGAATTATTGAACTATTTGGTGGAACTGGGAGCCCAATTCGTGACACCAGTGTTGCCTCCATGGGTGCAAGACCTGTGGGCTGGCCCACCAAAAGTATGAGAACTGACACGCTTTCCTTGAAAAGAAAAGTGAGCGGAGATCTAAGGGGGTGGTTGATTGATAACTAAGTTTGTCGTTGCCGAACTAAGGGGTGACTCAGCTCCCTAATGTTGCGTGCGACCTGGTTGTCGTAGTCAAGCCACCCTTTGTCTTCTGCCTTTCTTGCATTACATCATGTTTCTTTTAGTGCGCGCTCGTGTTGTCGATGCTGATTTCATCGACTGAGAGTTAATGTCTGATTGCTTTCGGACGCCCAACTATTGATTAATGTGAGTTCTTGCACAGCGACTAAATTTGATCTGACATGATGTTGCAGGGGCTCAAAGGCATGGCTTTCATTACCAATGTCCTGCCGAAGCTCACGAAGGAGCCTGTTAGGTACCCAGGGGCTGTTTCTCCTATCAATCTCAGCAGTTTCTTGGCATGGGCCTCCGAAGCTCCTGAACAAGAACTTGACGCCACCTTGGAGAAGATCTACCTTTTGGTGCACAGAGGACCGGGAGCCGAGGAGTTGCATCCACCTGGGGTCAGAGGACGAAGCCTGGAGCAGAGGAGTTGCTGTGATGTCGGCTGTGCCAGATGCCTCGCAGGAAGGGGTGGATACCGCTTCGACTGGGTTTCCAACGTGTGGACCAGTCCGTGGGCAATTGTGCCCTTGGTCAAAGACCCGGCCTTCTCCCAGTACATGTTCGGCCGCCACTTCGTCAGCAGCAAGGAGCTCAGCAAGCTCAGGGGTGACCAAGGCGAACACGAGGCAACAGAAGCCATCAGGGAGTTTGCAGTCAACGGCACGGTTGCCCTCGTCAAGTGGCAAACCGAAGCCAGAGCAGCAGGCTGGGGAAGCCCTTGGAGAAGCATCGATGGCAGTCCAACTGAGGATGGAGAAGTGGATGCAAGAGACTACATTCGCATGTTCCTGCAGCGACA
>CALGTP010000082.1 GCA_937902105.1 uncultured Actinomycetes bacterium | reverse complement strand
TGGGGGCAATGCTTGCACTCGTCATATCCGTTGTCCTCGCCTACCTCGTCACCACAACAACCAGCCTCCTCAAATAGGGTTCAAACTATGACTACGGACGTCCGTGAACTAACAATCGCATCTCGCAAGATTGGCGATGCATTTGCTCCGTTCGTGATCCCAGAAATTGGCATCAACCACGGCGGTGACATCGCTCGGGCCATCCAAATGATTGACGATGTTGCCGATGCTGGTGGAGAGTGCGTCAAGTTTCAATCTCATTCGGTAGATGATGAGATGATTCCAAACAATGTCATCCCGGCTAACTCCACTCGCTCCATCTGGGACATCATGGAGCAATGCACGCTGTCCGAAGATGAAGAGTTGACGTGCAAAAAACATGCCGAAGACCGCGGTCTCATTTTTCTTTCGACGCCGTTTTCTCGTGAAGCAGCAAATCGACTTGACGCATTGGACGTTGCCGCTTTCAAAATCGGCTCGGGTGAGTGCAACAATCTCCCACTCGTTCGCCACATCGCCAGATTTGGCAGACCAATCATTGTTAGTACGGGTATGAACGATTTGGATTCAGTGCGTCGAACTGTCGATGTGCTTGTTCAAGAAAATTCGCAATTCAGTTTGTTGCACTGCACAAGCATGTATCCAACCCCGTACCAAAATATTCGCCTTGGCAGCATCACTCAATTGCGCGATGAATTTCCTACAGCGGTTATCGGTATTTCAGATCACTCACTGTCCAACCTGCCTTCTCTTGCGGCCGTTGCTCTTGGTGCATCAATCATTGAGCGGCACTTCACGAGTGACATGAAATGGATCGGCGAAGACATCGAGATTTCAGTTGACCCCGCTGGATTCCGCGAACTCGTTGAGGGTTCTAAAATTGTTCATGCTGCTAGTGGTGGTTCTAAAACAGTTCTTGGCGGCGAGCAGCCAACTATTGATTTTGCTTATGCGTCAGTAGTCGCAATCGCACCAGTTAGCACCGGAGATGTCTTGGACGAATCAAATATCTGGGTAAAGCGCCCTGGCACAGGCGAGATTCTTGCTTTTGACTTAGACAAAGTCCTCGGCAAACATTCCACACGATCGATTACGCGGGGTGAACAACTTCGGTGGTCGGATGTCAAGTAAACGTCACATTGCATTCCTCACCGGCACTCGCGCCGACTTCGGAAAAATAAAACCACTGATCATTGCCGCGCACGAAGAAGGCTGTCGGGTTTCAGTATTCGCCACAGGAATGCACATGCTTCCCCGTTTTGGCAGCACTGTTCTTGAAGTGAAACGCACGATCCCCACAGATATCCCAATTATCTCGTTTCTCAACCAACAAGACGGCGACACCATGGACGTTGTTGTTGCTAACACCATCACTGGCCTGTCTCAATTCATCACCGAACACGCTCCAGACGCGCTCGTTGTACATGGCGATAGACCAGAAGCGTTGGCTGGGGCAATTGCTGGGTCCCTTCGCAATACAACGGTTGTGCACGTTGAAGGTGGCGAACTCTCAGGAACCATTGATGGAGTTATTCGCCATGCAGTTAGCAAACTTTCTCACATCCATCTAGTTGCCAACGAAGGTGCCCGAGACCGGTTGATCCAGCTGGGCGAACATCTAGACACTATTCATGTCATTGGTTCACCAGACCTTGACGTCATGTTGTCCCCTTCTCTCCCCAGCGTCCATGATGCCAAGTCTCGCTATGGAATAAGTTTCGACGACTACCTCATAGCAATTTTTCATCCAGTCACGACCAATCTTCAATCAAGCGCACTTGCAGCCGAGCAGTTTGTTTCTGCGCTTATTGCAAGCAATCGCAATTTCATTATTATTCATCCAAATAACGATTCCGGTTTTGAAACGATTCTCGAACAGTACAAACGATTCGAGTCGCTGCCCGACAGGTTCAGAGTCTTCGAGTCGCTTCGTTTTGAGCACTTCTTGACACTGCTCAAAAACGCTCAGGCACTCATCGGCAACTCCAGTGCTGGCATTCGCGAAGCTCCTATATATGGAGTCCCAAGTATCGACATTGGAGATCGCCAGCGTGGTCGACACGAGGGTCCGACTATTTTGCCAACTGAAGCAAATGAGAAAATGATTCTTGCCGCAATTTCAACATCATCGACGCTCGACCGATCACCCGAACTTGATTTGTTTGGTGATGGTCGATCCGCCCAGAGATTCAAAGATCTGATATCTACTGACTTACTTTTTTCTGCTCCAGTAGACAAAGTATTCGTAGACCTCAAGGATGTGATGTGATG
>CALGTP010000081.1 GCA_937902105.1 uncultured Actinomycetes bacterium | reverse complement strand
GGGAGATATCAACTCAGAGGCCAAACAACTTGCTAGAAAGCTCAGCCGATTGCTTGCAGCACTGGCTGGCCTCAGATCCAGAGACAGTGAGTTTTCTCAAAGCGTGTAACCAGATAGACGTGGTGGTTGCTATGCTCGCTACAGGGCCACAGTGTGTGTTGAAATCACAAACAGTGAACATGAAACGATTGAACTGGCAGCTTTACTATGATAGCACCTTTGCAAACCTTTTGCCGCTTGGTTTGATTCGGGCAGTACTTCAGGTTTTAGTTAGTGATCTGATTGTTGGTAGGTGTTATAATGTGCATTTTGATGTCCAGTGCGCCTGAGGTTGGCCACGATGTTCAAACATCGCGGCAAAGCTCAGCCAATATTTCTGGACATCTGGCAGCACTTCATAGCTGAAGGGTCGCTTTGTGCACAGATGGGTACTAAGAGTCGTTCGACAAGGCTCCAGCTCCTCGAGGCTGTGTGGAATTTGCCAGAAGTTGCTGCTCTCAAAAGGAATTTGCTGAAGCAAGCAACTGACAAGGGTGAGTTCCAAGTGGTGGGGCACGATGCTACGTTTAAAACCCTTTTTCCCATCATTGGTCAACAGGTGATGTCTCAGCGTGAAGGAGAGTTCCACGCCTTGCACACATTTGTAGGAATGAGCGGGGCAATCGCTGGCATGAGCGCTCAGGCCAAGGAAGGTGTCCCTGCCACGAGGCAAGCCGTCCAGCAGGTGTTGCCAGTCGATGCCAGGTCGACGACGTTGTGGGCGAGCACGGACAGTCCAGACACCATAGAAGGCGTCGCAGACTTGTTCCCCAACCTGGAAGGCATTATTGAAGATCCCATCCATTTAGTCTTCCGACTGGAGGCCACGACAAACGAAAAAAGGACAGCCGTGTCCTACGAAGCATTGCAATTGCAAATGAAGTTCAGACAGCCCTCGCCGCAAGGCATTGTGTACTCCAAGAACAACACAGGTGTGCTCGAAGAAGCCCAATGGGATTGCCAGCGCCGGCATGTCAAATCAACTGGCAGGGATTGGCAGCAGTACATCAGTGAGCCCTACACCTCCCATCAACAGTATGTGGATGATCTGCTCGATCTATCGCTCAGGCATGCTGAGGCCATGAAGAAGCGTGACCCAAAGGGGAGATGTGCGTTGGAAGTACTAAAAGCTGGTTCAACATTGCAGCATTATGGTTATTTGTCGCTTGTTTTTTATTGGGGTGTGGGCCTAGCTTTGCTTCACAATCATTTGTAGTGATTTTACGTAGGTAGAATGCGCACCGTGTGTGTTGTAGTGGATGAACGGTTTTTACTTGGAGTGATGAATAAAAGTATGGAGGGCCCTGTTGATCAGAGGGCCTTCTTATCCAGTCGAGGCAAAATGGCAGCGTTGCTCGCGGAACTTTGTCTTTGGCAGAATGTCTTCTTTTGGGTGCGGGCACGACCAGCAACGAGGCATTCCACGCAGAGCTGAAGTACATGCAGAGGACTATAATCCAAGAGCATTCGGACCACATGTTGCTTCGCATCGAATTCATTGGTCTGGCAAAGCTGTCGACCCACAATTCTGCAGCGTACCATGCGACGGCAGCGCAGCAAAAGCAGAGCCATCTGCTGTCAATGATTTGCGGCGGGATCTCAAGAGGGTTCCTGGCACCGTTCGGACAAGCAGTGGTTCAACCTGTGACTGATCGGGACTCCTTGCGAGCACCGGCTCACGAATGGGACCCCGATCAACACGCAGCTCGTCTACAAGCGCGAGCTGACCAGGCAGCAATGTGGGACAAAGAGATGCAGTTCAAGGCTGCCAAGAAGGCCAAGCAAAAAAAGTCTGGTATCCATGTGGTGAAGGTTTA
>CALGTP010000080.1 GCA_937902105.1 uncultured Actinomycetes bacterium | reverse complement strand
TGTGGTGATGAATGTTCCTTTGTGCAGCCTATTCTGCGAGCCGCAGCAACTATCGTACTCGCTTGAACTGTATGCTGGCCCAGCTGACAAACTGCTTCCGTACAACACGCATTGGGGTGATGTTGTGGATTTGTACTTCACACTCTGGAGCCCACAGACAACAACCCTGCTTAAGGGGCAGAAAAACCGCATTGCTGCTCACATAGATGCAGCAGTGACTTCAGGCTATCGTACCCTAGTAACATCATTCAATTGGGAAAGCCTCGAACAGACTCGCGGCCAACCATTGCTTCTGGAGTCCTACCAACATGTGTTAAATCACGCTGCCAATCGTGGTCTTGACGCAGTAGTAGTACTGAATTTGGCAATAGCTCCTGCCTGGCTTTACTCTGATGTCAAGGATGCAGAGACCATTGGTGCTAGCGGTGACAAGTACCGCGAGCCCAGCATGATGAATCCAGAAGTCATGCGACTTGGGATGGAGGTGCTAAGATGGCTCGTGCATGAAGTTGCTCGGCATCGAGCAGGCTGGACTGTTCGTTCTTACCAGCCTTGCTTCAACAAAGAATTGGAAACTAAGTGGAGATTGACCGAAGGTGGCTTTACAGATTACAACCCGTGGATGACTCAACACTTTCGCAAATGGCTGAGAGTACAGAACGCTGATGCCACATACTGGTTGCAGCGCTGGGGTAAGCACGGCAATGTCAGCAGCACATGGGATGACGTGAGTGCTCCACTGGTAGATCAAATGTATGACGCTTCCCAGCGGATAACATCACGATATTTTGACTTCCAAGAATTTCGTGAGATCAAATTGAGCACAAGCTACGAACTGTTGTGTCAAACCGTTGCCCGAGCAGGTGGCCGCTGTTTCTTGCATTTTGGTGAACTGTTCACATCAATTGATAGCATGATGACAACCCCAATGTTCAATCTATTGAAATCGCCAGTTGTTCACGAATTCGCAATTGACACCAACTTCATATCCTTTCAAATGCAATACTCGAGCGTTGAAGTTGGTGGCTTCCTTACGTCGACAGCTCTGCCATACCGAAAGCCGTTCTATTTTGAAGCTGCTGTTGAACGCTTCGTCAATAAACCAGATGATCTCAAGCGAATCGTACTAGGAGGTTTCGCGTCTGCACTTGCAGCTGGTGCGCCTGGCCTTGGTGTGACAAATGTAGATCACGCCGATATGTTTGCACTTCTGTCAGACCCGAACCATATCCACAGCAAGAAACGCATTTCGAAGCTGCCGCGTGCTGTCATCTACACCCCCTACATGTCATACTTCGCAGTTCAGCAGAAACGCGTGTGCCAGCAAAGGCAAGAATGGCGTTGCAATCAAGATGCTTTACAATATTATTTGCTGGAGGGTTGGAAGGAGTTGAATTCACAGTATCCTGGTGACGTGTGGCTATTTGGTGACATCTCTATGTTACGATATGCGCATGTGCGAGCGGCAGGTAATGTGTTGTACATTTTTCGGCCTCCAGACACAGTCATCCCTAGCTTCGTAGCTAAACGCTTACATGACTTGTGCAGTTCTGGAGTTTCCTGTAGGTTCTTGCGTGGTGATATGGCCGTGGCAGAGTTAGACGTTTTCCGGCAAGCGTCTGCATCGATGGCTCCTGCTTCCTTTATATCACCATCGGTGCAATGCAGACATTTCACCCATGACAAGTGTTTTCCAAAGGCTCTAATTGTTGGGATGATGAAGTGCGGCACCAATGCGTTGCATTCACACTTGTTGAACAACCACCCGTTTGTCATAGGCCGGTGTAATCCTTACCCGTCCGTGGAGAAAGCCTCTGATTTGACGGACCAACCATCGCTTGCTTGCAAAAACGCTGGTTTCGAGGACCATGTCTTCAGTAGCCTTCAAGGTCGTGCTTTACATGCCCAGCGCGACCTTTTAAGCAAGTTTGCCAGGCTGTTGCCGCCAACAAATGGCATGACAGCAGTGGTGTTAGACAAGTCGCCAAGTTATGCCGAGCATAGTGGGAAGTTCGCATGGAGGCACATAGCGCGGTTGGCGCCAGATGCTAAGATCCTCGTTGCTGCTTGTGACCCAGCAAACCGAGTCGCATCGTTCATTCGCCACATTATTAGGTTTGAAGAGCGGTGTAAGACTAAGGATGTCATGAATTTATTGCAGGAAACTTTGCGTTTGGACGGCGACAAAGCTAAAGATATATGTGTGGAAATGGTTCAAAGCGTCATCCTGGCAAGTCACTACGAGAAGGTCCTCCAGCCTTGGCAGGAATTATTCCCAGAAGGGCAGCTTAAAGTTGTAGACACCGACCA
>CALGTP010000079.1 GCA_937902105.1 uncultured Actinomycetes bacterium | reverse complement strand
CAACTTGCCTTTACTCGCAGTCACAGTGCGAATCGTCGGCGCACCAGCAACGGTCGCCACAGAGAACGGAACCGAGAAGAGATTGACGCTTCCTCCGCCACTGGCCCCACCGATATTTGATGCGCTGGAGGTAATGAGCACAACTCCGGATCGCGTCGTCGGGTCCCAATCAAGAGCAGCAACGCTGCTATTGCCGTCAGCACTATTTCCATTCGCCAGAGTAGACACCAAGTCAGTGGTCGCAACTGAAGTGTCATACAAAAACACGTCAGTTTTTCCATTGGTGTCTGTGCTTGACAGATATTCATCGTTTGATTCGTAAGCCACGAAACGACAGTCGTCCGAAATGCGTGGGTTCGATGCGGAACTCGCAGCGTAACCATCGGAGGCTTTACTGACCAAGGAAATCACTGGTGTACCAGTGCGGTTATCCCACAAGAAAATTCCCTGTGCGGGGCCAGAACCGCCAGCCAAGAGGTCGTAACCACGGTCAGCTTTGAATGCGACACATGTCCCGTCGGGGGTGATTGCCGCCGGACGCTCGCTATCAGCAAGAGTCGTAGTGGAAGCAACGCCAGCAGGAGTACGAGTTAGGTATGAACCCGTATTAGCAGTGCGAAGCACCAAACCACCAACAGTTCCACTTTCGCTCACGAGGTCGGTTGATTCAGTTGAAAGAACAACACTAGAACCGTCTCTCGAAATAGCTGGCAAGTAACCACCGCCCTCGGATCCATTCGTGGCATATTCCGATGCCCAGGTCAACGCAGTAGTTGCCGATGCCAAGTCACGCACATACACGTCGGGACCGAAGTTCAGGTCTTCCATCGTAAAGTCCATGTCGGTCACAAAGGCAACTTTGGAACAATCATCGCTGATGACTCCAGAGTTTGCACCGAGGTATGAAATGTCGTATTCAGTTGTGTCGGTGTTGTATGAAACACTGACAATTGAAGTTGTTACGGCACCCTCCTGCGTAAATTCGTCAAAGGTTCCATCGGCATCGGCGTCGCGGTCAATGACATAGACGTCTTCGGCTCCGTTGGCGTCAATTTCGTCCCATTCATTTTCTGTCGTGAAGACAACCTTACGGCCGGTTCCACAAATGGTGGGGTCAAAACTGTTTGCCGAAACACTTCCTTCGGTACCACTAGCACTCACCGAAAGGCGTGTGGTGATCGTGCCATTGGTGACAAAGATGTCCGAGGCGTTATTGGTGTCATTGGCAACCAGGTTGCTTGCCGAGGACTCAAATACGGTCCAGCGAGTTGAGCCCACCAAGGTGGTGTCGACTCCCCATGCTTGTCCTAGACCCGAATCACCGACGCCAGAGTTTGCGCTTCCGGCAGTTCCAGTAACTAAGAGTGTGGCGCTCGCCGGCGTGGCGGCCGCAACGGGCAACAGGGGACTTGTCCCCAGCACCACGCCCGTGCCAACCAACGCCGACAAGGCGAAAAGTGAAAGCTTTTTCATGTGTGTGTCCTCAGTCCGCTCAGCTATTCGACAATGCGGTTTGGTTGTAACGGCAGTACGACGTGCCGTATGCAGCATTGGTGGCAGAAGTCAATCCAGATTTAATCGGCTTGAAACCAAATGAAGCAATGATTCGGCGAGCAGTACTATCGCCACACACGAATCCCGGAACCGCTCCAACAGTGACACCAGTATCGGTGAAATCACCATCAAAGTTGCAGTCATCGGTGCCACCTTCAATGCCATCAGTACAACCTGCAGGCTGTAGAGACACTCCAACAAAGCGACGTGCGTCTGGCGTACGAGCAATGTCGACCCCAGCGTTTAGTGGAAGAACGTTGTACACATAGCGAGTTCCCTTGTAACGAGTAGCCGAGTCATTGATAGTGCTGAATGACGGACGCTTCAACTCGCTCGTGTTCGGACCAAACTTACCGAATTTTCCACCATTGCGCTTATCAGTTTCAAGTGAACGAGCCTGCAAGACCCAGCGACTGTAGCCGTAAAAGCAAATGGCGTTGGGCTTGTCAGTATCTGAAACGTTGCGGCAGTCGTGCTCTTGGACGATCGGAAAGGTGAAAGAGGTGGCTATGTCTCCGTCTTTGTCATTGGTTGTTGCGCTGGGGTAGCCATCGCAATCCGCCAAAACAGCTGAGTCGATTCCATCACTACGACCCATGAAGATCGAGGCAACGTCTTTACCAGTTCCTGAACCAGCCTGGATGCGGTAGGGCACAATCTTCGCCGGTTCGACGCTCACATTACTATTCGAAGTTAACTGACTCCAGTAACGAATCTTCGGGTAACCAATCTTCATGTCGCCTGCGTCGTAATAGTCGCCGTCCCCATTGACATCAACGCTTGAAGTTGCACACTGGTAAATCTTGTTGAAGTCAGCCGTGACAATTCCATTAGAAACAGCAGCATTCGAGTTTCCGGGGAAGGACGTCCAGCCAATTGCGTCGAGGGCGAAAGCCCACGATTCACAAGTACCATCCGTTGTTTTACATCCCGTGCTAGTTGGAGCCGATGACGAACGACCAATATCAAGGCAACCTGCTGCGTAGGTCACACCCTTGACCGCTGCCGAACCAGTAATGGCTTTTTGTCCATCGCCAGAACCGTTCGGCGGCTGGACTCCAAGCCGAACAGTATAAGTTCCGGCATCTGGCGCACCAGGCACCGACGTCACGGATGTGAATGGAACGTCAATGTCGCTGCCAGAAATTCCGCTGACGTCGCCGTCTTGCGCAGTGTCAATGGATCCTGCTCCACCGAAAACATACTGAGTTGTGCAGTTCGCGTCAGCGGGCAATACTGCTCCACCTGGCCATGCCAAACGAGCTGCCTTCAACCATGAAGCGGTCGCAACAGTCGCTTCGCCAGCTTCGACGTTGGCGTTGGCGCTGACCAACGGCGGAATGTTGACAGCCTTGTCACCGTTGGGGTTATAACGAGCACTCAAGTTATGAGCGTCGGTCAGGGCGTTCATCACGAAGTACGTGGTATCTGATCCAACAATTCCCAAAATGTCGCCGGACGTGCTGTCCGCTCCAGCTTGTACTTGGCTCGGAATGGCGAGCATTCCAGCAAGAGTGATGGCAGCCAATACTGCCTTAGACAACTTCTTCACAGTTTTCTCCTTTTTTGAGGTGTCGAGTTAACGCTCTAATACTGCTCACATCAAGTGAATGCGAAGTCAGCGTTGGGTAACGCCAAGATGAACAATCGCTAACGAATGAGAAATTGCTCAGCCAATGCTGGGATACATCAAGCTGGCGTTGCGCCAGACCTGAGTAGCGACAACGAGCAATAGCGGTATTGCCAAAAGCCAAGTAACTCGTGTACCAATTCGTTGCGAAATCGGCACAAGGCCAATCAGCAAAAACATCAACAAAAACAGCCATAGGGCAAGTTGAATTGGCGATTGCGTTGAACCTTCAAGACCTAATTCGGCGGTTGATGTTTGTACATCAACCGCGGGTGCACCTGCGAAAAAAACTGGCGATGTGAGTAATGCACGAACAACCAAACGCTTGTCAGGTGACGATCCACCAACTCCGGTGATGAGCAACAACATATTTCGTTCACCTATGAACGCTGCCGAATCATTGGCTGAGCGGACCGTCGAGTCAACAATTTCGTAAGTATGCGCGCCTTGCGCGGTGGTAATCACTATCTCTTGACCGGCTTTCAATTCATCAATCCGATCAAAGGCCGAGCCATATGTACTTGACCGACCCAAAATTGCCGACGTACCTGGTTGACCTGGGATCGCCGAACCGACTAGATGCCCAGGACCTTTGGCAAGATCTTCAGCCTTCGTGCCCTCAATGACGACGCGGCGCAGATTAATATCTTTTACTTCAAGTAAGGCAACAGACGTTCCACTTTCAATGGGATACCCAACCGGAGCAATACCGTTTAACAATGCTGGTACAAATTCTTTTTCTAACAGAGTTTGTGCACGTCCTTCAGACATTGGAGTAAAAACTTTGCTATAGATGAACGATCCCAATACTAAAAACAGCAGAATTCCCGCGCCCCATCTCACTCGCAAGCGAAGGTCTGTTTTTTCATTCAGAAGTTTCATGAGTTCGTAACCTTTTTTCGAGGCTTTACTGTGCCCATCAACGCCGCACCTGACAGTCCAATGAGGCCGGCATACAACACGCCTGATTTTGACGAGCCAGAGCCGGGCAATTCAGCAGCAACTCCAGGAACCGTAATCGGCGCCAACGTTGTTGTGGTGCTGGTGGTAGTCGTCGTAGTTGTCGTTGTCGTCGTCTCGGGTGCAACCGTAGTTGCCGGCGGGTAATACTTTTTTTTCGCCACAGTTGTCGTGGTGGTCGTTGTTGTCGTCGTCGTCGGAATTGTCGTTGTCGGAATCGTCGTCGTCGGAATTGAAATATTTGCCACGGCCGAGAGTGCTTTTGACTTTAATGATTCGGGCAAGGCGACATATCCGGCTGGCAATGCTGTCTGACCATCAGTGAGACCAAATTGCAACAGCCTCAAAACTTTATCTACTTTGACCTGAGTGGAGAAATTCTTCGGCACCATGGCGTAGTCAATTTTGACAAGGGGGTAAGCAGCCAGATCTTCGGGAGTCGAGTCGGCTACTAATAGACCCTCAGGCGTAGTATCCATATCGGCAATACCCGCCAATATTGAAGCGTCCGTCGGTGCAACTGAAGTCCCATCAGACTGTGCGATCTTGGCGACTTTCAAGCCGAAACGCTTAGCTGTCGGTAGGTCAACAACACCGATAATTCCTGTCGATGTTGTTTCTTCGCGTGCAGTTCCAGTTGGAGTGACACCGTAGAACAATTTCAGAGAAACTGCACGTTGGCCCTGGCGGGGTAAATAAGAACTGTCTGGAGAAACAGTTTCAAAAATGTCTTGAGGATATGTGTACCCGATGTAACCTGGGTTCACGGGAATTCTAAAACTGTCGGTTCCAGTGAGAAATCCCTGTGCCGTGGTATCTGAAGAAAACCAACTTGTCAGGATCCGCGTATCTGCATTTCGCTCTGCACGAATCAATGGGCGTGCCAACACTGATGTAGGGAGTCGCACTCCAGGATTTAGTATTTGCAGTTCTCGGTCCTGAAAGAAAGTTTCAAGTGATGTGTTTGTGATAATGCGCGCGACAAGGCGTGGAGACAAAACTAGGTTGTCAAGGGGTTGACCCGTGAACGGATCAGTGAAGTTGTAGGCGATCACAACCGCGCTCGCAACGATGGGTATGTAATTAAAATCACGATGATCTGGATGGGCCGCCAATTCTTCTGCTGTTGCGGGCAACGCTGTGACGCCGAAATCGGTGAGACCAGCTAAGAAGTTTTCTCGTCCGGTAGTGCTTGAGTTTTCGGTGTAGTCGACCACCACAGGGTTATCGCCGTTACACAACTTGGCAGCCCAGTCATAGAACAATCCGGCCGATGTCGCCGAACCATCAGCGCGCACGTCGAAGTCGGTGATATTTGGGCAGTCTGCTTGCGACAGGGCAAAAGTGATCGGCACTATGACCCGATTGGCCGGTAATCCGTCCGCAGGTATTGCCTGTCCATCGTTTTCGAACGCCATAACCGAACAGGCATTGATTTCTGAGCAGTTCAGCAAAGGTAAATACGCCGATGGGCGAATCTCGATACGAGCCGAACCTGTTCCGTCAGATCCAGTTGAACTCAACACTCGAGTTCCATTTGTTATATCGGGATACGGCTCGGCCGTATAACAGTCAGTCATCTTTGTCGGGGTCCCTTTGCACTGGACGATCAAAACGCCGTACAAGCCGTTAGGCAAGGTAGGACTAAATCCGCTCCACGACACTGTCACTACTTCGTTTGAGAGTGCTGTTCCAGGGCTTGCCGACCCAGCGCGCCCACTCGTGCCGATACCAGTCGAATCGGCTCGTACAGGAGGTTCAGCCATGACTTTGTGAGTTCCGAGGCCCGTCCCAATCATGGCGATCGAGACCATGGCGAGGACCAGAGCAACCCTTTGGCGAATCGACGATTTCCCACGAACCTCACGTGGATCCTGAAAAACTACGAAAGACGAGGAAACCTTCATAAATGCTGACGCTAGAAGGCGCAGAGCCCTTCATTTATCGGACTCACGGAGCGTTGGTTGCGAATTCACCTTCCGTTCATTATTGCGCCAACTTGATGTCAGCTAGGGGTCCTAGGAAGTATGTCGTGTCAGTCGTAGGTCAATCCGCCCCTTCCGACCTTGCTCACAGATCGGTTCTCGACGAGGTCGTTCACCCAGTCGTACGTCGCTCGGGCGTTGACCGAATCTTCCGCTCAGTCGCCACTAGTTCGGCAGTCATCACCTTCATTTTGATGGGTCTCATCGGTGGCTTCTTGTTGGTCAAGGGATACGACGCTCTCAAGGTCGCCGGCTGGGGTTTCCTCACCGATTCTGAGTGGGCCCCTGATCAAGGTGGCAAATTCGGCATCGCCGCAATCTTGCCCTTCACCATACAAATCGCAGTCGTAGCGCTTTTCATCGCGGTTCCAGTAGCGCTGTCGACAGCGCTTTTCATTACCGAATACGCTCCTCGCAAAATGCGCCGTTTGCTTACAGCGATGATCGACCTTTTAGCGGCTGTACCAAGTTTGATCTACGGCCTATGGGGCTTGTTTTTCTTGCAGCCCCGACTTATCACCTTGTCCAAGTGGATGGCCGATCACTTGGGTTGGATTCCTTTTTTCCATGTCGACGATCAATATGGAACTTCGCTTGGCATCTTCCCGTCATCAACCTTCGTCTCTGGTGTCATCGTGTCGTTAATGGTGATCCCCATTTGTACCGCAGTAATGCGTGAAGTGTTCTCACAAGCTCCCCCAGGCGAACGCGAAGGGGCCATGGCCCTTGGTGGAACTCGTTGGGGCGTTGTACGCGATGTGGTATTGCCATTTGGTCGTGGCGGAATCATCGGTGGCTCAATGCTCGGCCTTGGTCGTGCGCTCGGCGAAACCATCGCAGTCACGCTCATCATTTCGCCAGCTTTTACTGCCAAATGGTCAATTCTTGATCAGGGCTCAAACAGCATCGCCGCACTGATTGCGCTGAAGTTCAGTGAATCAAGCACATTCGGAATTAGCGCCTTGATGGCCGCTGGTCTCGCACTCTTCATCATCACGCTGTTGGTGAACGCCGCAGCCTCAACCGTGGTCAGCAACTCACGATCCGGATCGTCAACGGAGATCTGACATGACAATGACTCTGAACACGACTCTGGACGACAGCGGCGAAGACAAGATCGACACCGAAGAACGTATCAAGATTCGCGATATCGAAATAGTCGATGTCATTGTGATGACTGGCTCTGCCATTTCGGCATTGGCACTGAGTTACTTCTTCTTCCAAATCTTGCTGCCAGTCTCTGGTGCACTTGGATTTTTGGTGTGTTGGTATGTGTTCTTCAACATCATTTCCACAGTGGCAATTTGGGAACTACGTGGCGCAGTCAAAGCCAAAGACCATTTGGCACGAACCTTCATCTGGACTGGCGGAATGATTGCAGTTGTTCCCTTAATTTTGGTGCTCGGTTACGTCATCAGCAAGGGCTACCACTCATTGCGACCGCAGTTTTTCACCCAAGATCAAAAGTTTGTCGGCGCACTCAGTGATGCAACCGAAGGTGGTGGTGCTCACGCCATCATCGGCACACTTGAGCAAGTCGGAATTGCCAGTTTGATTTCGGTTCCGCTCGGTATCACTACGGCCGTGTACCTCAATGAAGTCAAGGGTCGTCTCACCAAACCACTCCGTATGATCATCGACGCAATGAGCGCCGTCCCGTCAATTGTGGCTGGTCTCTTTATTTACGCCGCCTGGATCTTGGCCCTCGGTAATCAGCAAACTGGTTTGGCAGGTTCGCTCGCTCTTGCTGTTTTGTTCTTGCCAACGGTTACCCGCACATCTGAAGTCGTGTTACGACTAGTCCCTGGTGGCCTTCGCGAGGCATCGCTGGCCCTTGGTGGAACAGAATGGCGAACTACGTCACGAGTTGTTTTACCGACGGCCAAATCTGGTCTCGTCACCGCTGTCATTCTCGGCGTTGCCCGCGTTATCGGTGAGACCGCACCGCTCATTTTGACTGTCGGTGGTGCCTTCGTTATGAATGCAAATCCGTTGTCAGGGAAACAAGATGCGCTCCCTTATTTCGTTTTCCGTCTCATCCGCTTTCCCCAAGAAGCACAAGTACAGCGAGCATGGACTGGCGCTTTAGTGCTCGTCATTCTCGTTCTCGTTCTCTTCGTTATCGCCCGAGCAATTGGTGGACGAGGTCCAGACAACATCAGCCGACTAAAGAAGCGTCGACTTAAGAGAAAGGGATTGGCATGACGTCGATCGATACCACTTCATCTGACAGAACAACGATGTCATCAGACATCTCGTCACTTGATCCTGGCCACAAAGCCTCAGGATTGACGGCGAGCAATGTTGCTTGTTGGTTCGGAACCAAAAAAGTTCTTGAAGGAGTCAACCTTGACATGGCACCAGGCCAAGTCACCGCTCTCATCGGACCTTCTGGTTGCGGAAAGAGCACTTTCTTACGAACCCTCAACCGCATGCACGAACTTGTTCCAAGTGCAACACTTGCCGGTGAAATTCTCATTGACGGCGTCGACATCTATCGTGGCGCAATTCCTGTGACCGACGTTCGACGTCGTATCGGCATGGTTTTCCAAAAGCCGAACCCATTTCCAGCAATGACTGTTGCCGAAAACGTGTTGGCAGGACTCAAGCTGTCAGGCCTTAAATCGACTCGTTCAGAACGAGATGATCTCATCGAATCATGTCTCACTAAAGCTGGCTTGTGGAACGAAGTCAAGAATCGTCTCGGTGATCCAGGTCGTGCGTTATCTGGTGGACAGCAACAACGTCTGTGTATCGCACGCTCACTAGCGGTGAGCCCACAAGTGTTGTTGATGGACGAACCATGTTCGGCTCTCGATCCAACTTCAACACGACGCATTGAGCAGACCATCAGCGAAATCAGTGAAACGATCACCGTCGTCATCGTGACCCACAACATGCAACAAGCACAGCGCGTTTCGCATCGTTGCGCTTTCTTCTTGGCTGCTGAAAACGAGCCTGGACGCATCATTGAAGAAGGTCCGACTAAAGCCATCTTCAGCAACCCCCACGATCCACGCACCAATGATTATGTCAACGGAAGGTTTGGCTGATGCGTCGCATCAAGAAATTCGTCCTAGTGACCGCTGCATTGTTTACCTCACTAGCAATCGTCTCGCCTGCAGTGGTACACGCCGACGCCCCAGTCGATGGTGCTGGTTCAACATGGAGCCAGATTGCCGTCGACCAATGGCGTGCCGATGTGGCTCGTCAGGGTCTCGTCATCAACTTCCAAGGTGTGGGTTCGACCGCCGGTCGCGCTGCCTATTACCAAGGGCAAGTCGACTTCGCTGTTTCAGAAATTCCTTTCCAAGCGGCACTTATCGATCGTAACGGCAACGTAGCCGCCGATGAAACTGCATCAGCGGCAGGCCGTCCATATGCCTATTTGCCAATCGTCGCTGGTGGTACTGCCTTCATGTACAACCTTAAGGCCAATGGCCAAAAAATTACTGATTTGCAATTGTCACCAACAACTTTGGGCAAGATTTTTAGTGGCCAAATCGTGATGTGGAATGACCCAGCAATTGTTGCAGACAATCCACAACGAGTGATGCCGGCGACTCGCATCAAACCCGTTATCCGCTCCGATGGTTCGGGTACGTCGGCACAATTCACTGCGTTCTTGAAAAACCAAGCTTCCGTTGCATGGAACTATTTGTGTCAACAAGCAAATCTTGGTTCGGGTTGCGCACCAACCTCCCTATATCCAGATTTTCCCAACAGTGGTTTCGCAGCCCAGCAGTATTCAGACGGAGTCGCCAACTATGTCGCCGCTCCATATAACGAAGGTGCCATCACCTACGTTGAATATGGTTACGCCAAAGAACGCGGTTTCCCCGTGGCGTCAGTAAAAAATGCATCCGGTGCATATACCCAGCCCGTTGCCATCAATGTAACGGTTGCCTTACTCGGTGCACGTATTAACGACGATGGAACCCAGGTCTTGAGTGGCGTGTACTCCAACCGTGATGCACGGGCATACCCAGTGTCGAGTTATTCATACATGATCATTCCGATAAGCCAAGCTTCGCCCTTTAACGCCGACAAAGGTGCGACATTGTCCGACTTCATCTTCTATTTCTTGTGTGCTGGCCAACAAAAAGCAGAGCAATTGGGTTACGCACCGCTTCCAAAAAACCTCGTTGAGTACGGATTTTCCGCGGCCGCGAAAATTCCTGGCGCAAATGCAGCTCCAGCCATTAATAGTTGTACAAACCCAACCATCACTGGCGACTTCCTCGTGACTAAGACTGCTCCAACTGTTCCAGGTGCAACAACTGTGGCACCCGATAACGGAACAGATACAGGAACCGACACAGGAACCGACACCGACACAGGCACAGGCACCGACACAAGCACCGACACAAGCACAGGCACCGACACAGGCACAGAAACAGGAACCGACACAGGCACAGAAACAGGAACCGACACAGGCACCGACACAAGCACCGACACAAGCACAGGCACCGACACAGGCACAGGCACCGACACCGAC
>CALGTP010000078.1 GCA_937902105.1 uncultured Actinomycetes bacterium | reverse complement strand
AGCTGATACATGCTCAGTCGGACCAGATGCAGGATCTTGGAGTCCAACAAGTACACTACCTCACCAGCCGAGACTTCGGACGTCTACGTTGTGCCAATCGCCGGCGACGCGACCAATTCGACCTATTTGCTGAAGTCGAAACCAACGCAGTCACCTGTGAACCGAGGCACGATGTACCGTGCCACCTTCCGGGCCACCTACTAGATGATCAGTATCCAGACCCACTCAAAATTGTCATTCTGCATTCTACTCCAGCCGACATTGAGGGGGTGACCCTTTTTCCTCTGATGGCATGCGCTGACGTCCTTGGGGACCACGTCCGGGTTGATAGTCTCATCAGGCGACTCCAATCCTTTGACGCCATCCTGGTCCCTCTCAATCATCTGAAGGACATCTCTCAGGTGCTCCAGCCACTGCAAAGACGAGGTATCCGGGGCACCCTTCGATTTTACACCAATGGTGCTGGGTCATACCTCAACCAAATCATGTCGGAACGGCCGCTTGTCAGGTTCAGAGACAAAGCCACGCGTTTTGGATCCGCACTCGTTGTCATCGCTGGCGGTAGCAGAAGAGAATTCTTTTCCCTTTTGGCCCGCGTGCCTATGACTTGCGACTTTTGCGGGGTGACAGTTGAAGCCGGTGCCCGCCTCTCCACGTGTTTTGTCCCTGACTCATTGGGTGAAGATCAGATGTGTGAGGCCTGTTTGCCTGGATTTGATTACGAAGATTCGGACAACCCCGATTCAGACTCGGATCTTGAATCATCTCCTCCGAAGCGCAGCCATTCCCGTAGCGCTCCTGTTGGGCGTATTCCTGGAACTCACCGCAGGGCTGATACCCCGAACAGAACGGTACATGCTGGAGGCACCAAACGTGGTCGAAGGACCGCGGCCAGATCTAGATCTCGGGCCCATCTTTCTTCCAGTCCAAATGGGGGAGGCAATCTTGCTTGGAGCAGAACCTAATTGCTTAGTTATATACCTTTACTATGTATGTCAAACACACTTGCCAGGGCTGAGCTAATCGCCGGGCCCATATCAACTGTCCCCTATCTTATATTTTGTTTCCGGGCATTGAATTCTACATTAATGTTTGGCTTCTGCTCATGCAATCAGTCCACCCCATGCAACAGTTCGGCCACATCGCTTGTTTCACATTCGTCAAACAGGACCACCAACTTTGAAGAGCATTGTATCCCTACTTGCCTATTCCACCATGTTTCTGTTTTCATAGGTTATTTTCTCTTTACGTCAATTCAAAGGGATAGGAATGCCAATCCAAGTTTCACCTTCACATACTGCAGTGGATGGTTTTTGGGACTCCGTTCCAAGGCATCTCACCTTTCAATGCCCAG
>CALGTP010000077.1 GCA_937902105.1 uncultured Actinomycetes bacterium | reverse complement strand
CGAGAGCAGAGCAAACTGCTTCTTCCAAGGAGCACCAAAAGCACAGCTATCCAGCAAATTTTCGCTTGCGACGCCAGTGTCTACCAAGTACTTCCAGCCCCTGGTGATCCGCATCATGGAGGAACCAGGGTTCTCATTTCTGCGCTGCCATATCCGCATGGAAGGCAGTGTGAACAAGGACCAAAGCGTAGTCAGCAATCATGTTGCCATTTCGAGTCCTGGGCTCGAGGGGATCAAATCCACGGATGAAGTGCTTGATTCTGTAAGGCCACAGTGTATTCACACGAGAGAAGGTGGTGCACACGGGAGACATACTCGTAAACTTGACTCTCCTCTCGCTCACCATCCAAACAAGCCACTCAAGCACCTCAATGGTAGTAACATCAAACCATGCCGAATCATTGATCTCGATGGGTGGTCCGACTACGAGGCCAACAGCAACACAAGAAGCTGACAGATGCTTCTCGCCTGCACAGACCTCTATGAAGTCAAAGTAGAAGGCCACCCGGCGCGGCAACCGCTGATCGGTCCTTCCCGTATGCTGCGCATAGATCTCCTGCAATTCCGATATCGTGTAATCTTCTAGCACATTATGATCCGCTGCAAAAACATCATCATCTGCAATGCCCAAGGCCCTGAGGGTGCACTTTGCACCAGAGTCTAGCTTTGTGTAAGAGCCTCTCTTCTCGGCGTTGCGATAGAGCTCCTTAGCCTGTTCTGCAGAAGCTGGTGCGGAGCAAAAGGCCCCCCCTGTCATAGATGCATCCGAGCACCAAACACGAGGCAAGTAGGGGGCACGTATATTCGTCTCGGCAACCAACAGCAGTATGCTACAAAGAAAAAGCTCGTCGCACGTGCCTGTGTCAAGCTTGATAATGGTATGATCATGAAGCAGAGACTGAGCATACATGGAATTCAATACTGAGAGCAACGGCCGCCTGTAAAGAAAAGAGCTGTTCACAAGGCCTGTGATCGAGTCCAAGAGATGTGCCGTAGCATAGCCATGCACTCCCAGTCGGAGGCAGATCTCGGATAGTGTCAACCTCCGAGGTCTAGGGACGCCAATGCGTCCTGCAACACCTTCAATGCCTGCGCCCAGCAAAACGCCATCGTTTGCATCAACCTGCAGCTTGTCTGCTGCAATCCGCCAGCCATGCAGAGGGTAAGCATCTAAAGCGCACTGAATAGCCAGACGATCTTGACGATCGCAACTTGCAAGTGCCCGAAAATCTGTGCCGTTCAAGTACTTCCAAAGGATACCCAAGTCATCGACACAAACTGCCGACAAGAGATCTGAACGAGGGAACAGGCATCTGTTCCGTACCTCTGTAGGGCCTAGTAGGCCAGCCTCCGTCAACAGAGACCGATGCGCCGTCTGAACGATCTGGACAGCTGCGTGATCGCCTTGGCCCAGGCCGCCAAACGTAACATGGTATAGGGCATCAGGCTTCCCTTTCAAGAAAGCAGCGGAAGGGAACCATTGCATCAAAGTGGCCTTTGTCTCAGGCAGTCCAACCGGCGTAGACTTGGCTCGTTCCTCAGAGGCACTGACCTGCATATAGCACTGCTCCAGGTCGGAAGTAGCAAGAAGAAGATTCTGGTGCGGCTCGAGGTGCAGTTCACAGAACAGAGGCCCCGCAGGGAGGTAGGCAGCATCGCCTTCGACAATATCCTCTGCTCCATTCGGGCCTCGCCTATCAACGATCTGCCTGTCATGGCTGGCGTTCTTACGCAGCCCCACAACCTCGGAGA
Organism: uncultured Actinomycetes bacterium; assembly: GCA_937902105.1. GTDB lineage: Bacteria > Actinomycetota > Acidimicrobiia > Acidimicrobiales > Ilumatobacteraceae > Casp-actino8. The sequence continues at coordinate 1,728 of CALGTP010000077.1, read as the reverse complement.
GCTCATGGCTGGAGACACCAGCTGCCTCGATGAAGCCAAGGTGGCCGGCTATCTCCCATTTCTGCATCAAACGCAGCTGTTCAGCAGACAGCCGCTTAGGCCGAGGCCTCTTCCAGGTCTGGTCCCTGGGCGGAAGAGAGAGCAGAGACTTGGGCTCCACCAAAGCCATGTAGAGGCCCGGGCCTAATTGCTCGCTCTGCAGAGTAACATTCCCTGTCTCTTCCGAGGTAGGATACTTGATCCTGTCTGCAACTACAGGTTTGAATCCTGCAGTCAGTGTAGTGGCAGTGAGCTTGGAACCCACCTTTGCATTTGAGTCAGGACAACCTCCCGGCTTACTCAACCGACCAGCACGAGTGTAGCTATCGGTAGCTGCCACAGCTGCAGTGGCGCTTGAAAGAGCATCCAGATAGCCAGGAAGTTTGTGGGTCTTGCGGCCTAAATCAAAGCCGCATTCGACATCGCTCCACTGCTTGGCAATGTCCCTGATGTTATTAACCATGAACTGCTGGGCCTTGGACAAGGGCTTGCGACTAGCAATCTCCCCAGGTAGCTTCCGGCCAGCAGCGTTCCCAAGATGCATGAAGTTGAGCGAGGCAAAAACCAGATTAACCATGCGCTGCATTGCGATCTCGCTCCCTTGCTTATCATCTCTTGCCCTGGAGGCAGAAGGAACTGTAACATCTTCTTTGCCATATGGCAGGGGACAGGGCCAGAGGCAGGTAACAGGCTTCCCAAAAGCCGGCATCGAGTAGGTAGAAAAGTATGCTGCCAGAAAGATCCCGAAATCCGAATTGGATCTCATCATGCGTCTTCCTGCTGCAGCAATCCAGGATGTAAGCTGTAAAGTCATTAGGCCGTCATCCAGGTGATCGTTCAAAAGAACAGGCGGAGGAGCATCATCACTGCAACCGGCCACTGCTGTAGGGCCATCATGTGTGTCGGAGCTCACTTCGCTATCACCAGCAGCAGCGCGGCAGTTCGGAGAAGAAGTATCCGAAGACAGGCCCTGCTGTAGAGTTGCACTTGAATTACCAACGTTGTTAACACAACGAGACTTGTCTATTCCTCCGCTGCAGCCTTCGCCTTTACCTTTTCCTTCTTGGACTTGCCCTTGCCCTTCGGATCGCCCTTGTCTCCTCCTGGAGGATACTGGCGCCGTGGCTGGATCCTGTCTGCTAGGGAGTCCATGTCTCGGAGATAGGCTGCCGACGCTGCCACCCAGCGAGGAGGCACAAGCTTCGAGAAAGGTCGCAGATCCCTCGTCCGCGAATTTCTCGACATGTGGGAGAAAGGAGGATCCGAGAGATGAGTCCAGAGGTAGCCAAACTCGAGGTTCTGGCTGATGCCCCATTGATCGATCGCACACATTGCCACTGCTGTGCTGGCATGTGCGGCTTCGACCTGACCGGTCTCGAGCTGATTCCAGATCTGTGCCAAGATCATGGACATGAAAGCTCCTTCCTTCATGTGGTCCGCAAAACGGCCATTCTTCTCGAAGAACAGGAAGGCGTCCTGCGGCGAATTCGGGTCCGTGCCACTTGCCTTTGCCATGTTGGCTCGGATCGTGTCCGTCACCGAAGAGGGACGATCGTGAAGCTCCATCCTCTGAACTTCCATTGCTGCAGCCCCCCTCGCCCCCGTCAAGGAGCCCGAGCCCGCCTCTGCGCCACCGCCTGACAGTAGCGACAAGTCCGAAATGGCTGCCTTCCTTGACAGGGCGGTGAT
>CALGTP010000076.1 GCA_937902105.1 uncultured Actinomycetes bacterium | reverse complement strand
ATCGATAAAAAAGTGATATGACATATTTGGATTTTGAGGTGATTTGTGGGTTGTCTGCGGGGTGTGTTTTTGGGTGATTTGTGTTGTGGATTTCACAAAATATGGTCAAATATGCCGCCTCAACTGCTCACCATTGGATTCCCCATCAAGGTGCTAGTTGAATATTGTGTTCCCTGCAGTAGTATTTGTGCGCACCTAGAACCCCGCTATGGCTGAGCAATGTGGCAGAGTCCTCACACCTCTTGGCTCCAGGCAGTGGAGCTGCTCTGAACTCTCCAGTGGAAGTGCAGCCCTGGCTTCTCAACTGAAGTCAGAATTGCCGACACAACGTGATCCAAGTATTGCTGATCTCGAGGCCCAAATGGAGGACTGACCCATCTCTTGTTTCAACCAGTCGTGCGTTCATTGTGAACAACATTCAACTCTAATGCGATTTTGGTACACAATTCAAGTCTAACGATGTTGGTACACTTGGGTCGTTATGATTTACCAGCTTGTGTCCCTAACCTGATTGCACTCAAACAGGAACTTCACCGCAAGTTGGAGGCAGCCAAAGCCGAAGACCCTAACACACATATGGCCCAGGATGGGGGCGACAAACATATACAAGCTCACGACATAATTGTGCACCGACTTTGTGATTATATTTGTGCAACATCATATCACATGACACACGTCCGAAATGCGTTTCACTGCATGTAAACATGATGACTCCTTCAGGCTGTTGGTGAGGAAGACACACAGGCTGGTGCCCCCGTGGCGTCACCTGAATCTTTGCTGATTTGTCAGTGTTGCTTCCTGAGGTTGTCCTTTACACAACACTCACACATAATACGACTGCAATCGTAATTGAGTACACGCGCAAACACTCACTCTACCTGAGCTCAATGGTTTGAAATAGTTTTCATGTTGTTTCTTTGATTTGGTTTTTACTCTAGCTTATGTCAGCTAGGGTGGTGCACAACACTAGTACAACCTAGGCTGACGACAACTCTATGGCAACTGATCATGATCCTTATGGTGGTGACACACTCCTTGAGGAGTCCGAGGAATTTGAGATTGGGGACACCTTGCGACAACGCTTAGAGGACAAGTGTGTGCTATCAACATGTAGTGTCTATTCGCATTTAGGACAAAATAGGTACGTCACAAATGATCCTTATGATAGGGTTGTTGTTTACTAAACGATGAGGACGATGATGCAGAGTATGAGCCGACCGACGCTGAGGACGATGAGGCAGAGTCTATCGACAATGCGATTCTCGAGGAGCAACTGTGTCAAGAGCGAGCAGAACTCGCCGCCAGACACAGAGATCTAACCCGCCGGCTTGTCGCGATGAACGGGAGCAAGATAGACCCAGTCACTCCACTCGATGCGAAAAAGGGGTGCTTGTCATCATCGCCGACCTCGGGAAGTAAGGATTCAAAGTCAAAAGGGCAAGATGCAAAGATCCTGCTCCCGAACGGCAAGGACCCTTTTTGCGAAACAGGAATAACCAGTCTGTAACAATTTGTTGGTCGTTCGAAAACAATTTCAATGAACTCCTGAATTCTGATTTCTTGCCCCTCCCCCCCTTCCCCCCCCCCTGTAGGAGACCTCGTTCAGCGCAGTAGACCAGCAGTTGAGACGCTTGTGTGCCGTGAAAAAATCCGGCAAGATTCCAGCCGGCGCTGATATCAGAGATGCTTGGCTTCAAGGCGGCGACAGTCGTGACGAACTGCTCCAGCAACTGATCGCTTCGAATTGCAACAAGGTCAGTGGACTTGGGTAGCAATGTCCTTCAATCCCCAAGCAAATAATTTGAGTTTTGTTTATAGATTTTGAGTACACATTAGAATGATTTGCTATCCAATTCCATTGCCCTTGTTATTGGCACATGTCCTGGCCAACATCAGGTCGATTTCAAGAAGAATGGCACCCAAGTCATCGAAAGGATGAAGGAGAGGAGCGTGCACAAACTTGGAGCCTGGTACACAGAAAAAAAAATGAAAGATGACCTCCACATGTCACCGCACCAGCCTTAGCTAATGTGGTTATGCGTTGATCGCTGCTAACCAAGTGTTCGTCAAATGTCTTGGTCTTTAGATCGGCGCAATATGAGTCAACAGTGTAATGTCCAAGCGACTCATATCTTCCAGCATGATTTGTCCAGCAAATGAACCCAGGTCAGACATCAAGGATGTTGTCAAGTACACCTCCAAGTTCAAAAACACTCTGCAGAGGTTGCCTGGTTGCCTGAAGATCAAAACGCGCTGATGTTCTATATTCTTCAGAGGGGCTGGTACGTTGATTTAGGCTTAGATGCAGTTTTGCAAGTAAGGTCGTGGAAGTACAACAAAGATATCATTGAGCATTGGGTGGACACCTCGGAGTCTGGTTCGGTCGTCGACACATTTACCGAGAAACTCACGTTGCAGGAGGATACGACTGACGACGCTGTTGTTGAGCCTGTTGATGATATCGGCATACCCTCTGAAAGGCTGCGCTCCAATGCAGAGGTTGAGGAGATTGGCGATGAGGACAAGTTTGTTGCTAGGTCAACTAAACATGTCTGAAAACATTCAAGACTTACCCATCATGAGTTTGTGATGCGACTGTAGCTCTACACTCTGTCACCAGCTGTTATCGCGTTGGTTCTGCAATCGTTAAGTTATTCATCGCTGATAAAGACAAAGCCTGCTCCTGAGGCTTATATCGAAACACTTGACAAAACAATGTTTTTATTGAGCTCTGATGATGCTGCTGCTATTCCGAGTTGTTGATGCACAGTTAGTGTGAACCAGGAGCCGAAGGAGCTCATCGGTCGGGCGATGACCACTTTGCTCGCTAAGGCTTCATCAGTGTCAGAGAAGCAGTCCAAGTTGGATGAACCATACAACCCCGCTGTCTCTGGTCAATCGACGAAGCGACTTTGAACACATTTGACACCAGATCCTGATGATGTTTTGTTAGATATTGTGCATATCGTACTAATGTTTAAGTCAACGCAGCAAGTCTAAGGCACTCGGAGGCATTGGGAACTCATGTGAAGATGTTGGAGGATCACTATGATATTTTGGCTGGGTTGCAGGCCGAGTTGGAGCTCAAGCCCAAGAGCGACAAAATCCCTGCGCTCCTGAGCGTGATTTGTGTTGTGTGTGTTCGTTCAGTCTACTTTGAATGTGTGTGTGTGTAACTGTTCATGTAGCAACTGTTCATGTAGCAACTGTTGGATACAGCTATCAAGGTTCATGGTCAAATTCCAGGAGTCTATTGACCGTGCTTCTCTCTTGTAGCCTAGCTCACAAATTTGCGCTGGGTGAGTCATCGTTGTTATTTCTGTCCTTGTTGCAATTGTTGTCGCTAGTTGGATTACAATTCGTGGAATGGGGTAATTGACATCAGGGTGTTTCGATTTTGTCGGGATTTCATGCGGGTTCTAAAGTTGCCCTCTGATGCCACATGCCTGAAGCCATTTGGTTTTGTCCAACGCTAGACACACAGTAAAGGTCTACAAGAGCAACTGCTGCGTTAGCAAAGTGTGCGACCTCTCCCTAGTTAGTTAAATTCGCATCGAATGCGATTGCTAAAACTTGTGCGACCAAGTGTACAAGTCAACAACATCCATCCGAAACTTGACTTTGAATTCATTGCTGGCTAAGGACGCTCATCACCTCGATCACAGCTGACCACAAGAAAAAACTTGCTGAGGCCAGGAAGGCTGAAGCAACTGCCTCGGCTGATGGCTCTGAGCCAAAGCCGCCTGGGCCTGCGCCTGCACCTAAGAAGAGGAAGCTTGTAAATAGGAGGTAGATGGCCATACTTTTTCAATGTCAGTGGTTTGATGTTCAGTTACTTGTTCGTTTCCTTGGCGTGGACATTGTGCTGCAATGCTTATTACATGTTGATTGATAACTGCTACAAGTTGCATATCATGCCGTTTAAGACGAGCATGCACAGACATCTGTGAGGCATGTCTCTGAACACAGTATGTTGGAAGTGTGATGACACACATCACCTGCATTGGCCCGTGAATCTGTCATTTCCCGTGTTGCACAGCATGCACTCCACAGATCTGCTATTTCTGGCAGTAATTAATTCAGGTTTGTTGTAATTACAACTATACCCGTGGGTATACTGCAGTGCCAGCTGATATGGGCCAGCTGTGCGTGTCGATAAAATAAAACCTTTGTGTTTGTCAGCATGTTGCGCATGTGCACGATGTATTCATAGGGCTGTGCTATCAATCTAGTTGTTCTTCGCAGTTTCCACCGCAGTGTGACAGGAATCAGCTGTGCAGTAGTACGTGTAGTAGTGAACAGTTGTGCAGTTGTGCAGTGGCAGTGTGACAGGAAACATAAAGTGTAGTAGTGGTGAACAGTTGTGCAGTGGCAGTGTGACAGGAAACATAAACATAGAATACATGAGCAGTTTCAATGTTCGAGCTATCACACGTCACTGGCTATATCGTCGCCAGGTACGGCAGGTCCAGCTGCTCAGGCGCTTGCCTCCCAGGTGGCTTCAGGGGCAAGGCTCTCAGCAAGATAGCCTTTGGTCGTTATGTTAGTGCTAGTTTTTGATGTTACGACTACTCTGTGCTTTCAGGTTTTGACTTTGTCGTTTCATCCTTGCATTCAGGTTGAGCAAAACAGTGGTCAACGAATGAGCAAACACATGTGAACAGTTAAGCAACACCGGTTTTGGCTCCAAGATGACAAATTGTCCCACCCCAAAAAAGGCTCCCAAACGCATGCCTCCATTGCTGACGCCAGAGAAGTGCAGGAGGACCTCTAGGGTTAAATGTTCAGCTTACACAGCTGGTTTTAAGGGTACACATTTAGACTTTGGATAAGCAGTCCACAAGTTACACAAATCACTGCGACTTCAAGGGTGTAGCCGACATATAGGTAGACTGAATATAGACAGCTCTAGATCGTAAGACATAAGCATGGCATGCAACATAACCCAGGAACAAAAAGGATGATGTAGCTCTCCACGTGGTTGTTGAGGGCGACGAGCCCAGTGATGCTTTGATAGTAGCTTCAAATATAATTTATGTGTTTGTTTGATCTACTTGATTGAGTGTAGTTTGATTTGTTTGCCAAGATGAGAACATATCTTCTGAGGAGGGGGAATCTGAGAATGAGACGAGCGATGCTAATGGTGCCATCCCGGAGCCTTAGCAAAGTCTGACTGTTGCTTTGTTGCTTTGTTGCTTGTTCGTTCGTCAATTGCAACCTCAACTGTCAACACACTTGCAATAGCATTTGACACAATGGATCTAAGGATCTGGTTGACTTCGATCCGACAGACACTGGGCATCCCCCTGAGACACTTCGATCCAACAGACTCTGGGCAGTTCCACTTGTATATATTGTAGAGAACCCACAGTCCAGCTTGCTTGGTGCTTTCCTGTCAACACACCCAGCATTCACTGAGCAAGAGCTGGAAGACATGATAGAGTGACGTGTTGCTCGTGTTGCTGGTAGCAGTACACATGGTGTCTGTAATGCGACAATCGTTTCTGTATCGTTTCTTGTGTGTCGAGGATCCTCCGTAGTCATGCTATTAGCACGTGGTTACACTTTGGTCAACCCTGGCTCATAAATTCCGAGTTATATTTGTCGTGATTTTCATAATTTCTATGGATTTCATAAGCGATCATAAAATGTACACCTTGGCCCAGAGTAGCTGAACAGGACTCCGAGGTCGGTGCTACCAGGATTCGTAGGGTTGGACGAAAAAAGACCTTGTCAGTTTTGACTCACATTCAAATGCTGGCATGGTTTGCTTCTGGCCTGCTAGGTGTGCACTTCATGGCATATGCAGTTCACTTCCATGAAACAGATGTTTGGACATCGGGTTCCAATGCTGCTTTTATCCATGTTTTTTATGGACAGTTACTATCCATCTATCTATACACATTGGTTTGGACACTCATGCTTGTGTGTGAAAGACCGTTGTGCTGCTCAGCCAGTTGTGCGTTCATATTAGTTGGCGGTTCCGATACACATGTTTGGTGACACACACTCTCTCTCTCTCTCTCTCTCGCTCACACACACACACATACACACAGGCTCTCTCTCTCACACACACAGACTCTATCTCACACACACACACACATACTCTCTCTGTCTT
>CALGTP010000075.1 GCA_937902105.1 uncultured Actinomycetes bacterium | reverse complement strand
CCCTCCCATATGTAAATGAACCTGGGCGGTTTCATTAAGGAAACCCCCCCCCAAGTTCATTTGACATGGGATAGGGGGATCATAAGCCCACCACAACTAAACTAAAACCATCTAGAACCAATGGTTTGGAACCAAACTCCTTGATGCCCTCTAATCGCATAGAGCCGATGCCCGTAAACAATATTAAACAAGGACGCTTGTCATCAGCCCCTTGCCCCATGCTCATGAAGTGAGCAAACCAGTCAGGGAAGCCATGGAGGATCCTTTGGCTAACTTTGGTAGTTGACACCCTGGCCATTGCCGAGCGTGTAGCTGTGTAGTGTGTGAAGGCTTTGAATAAGATAACGGTGTTAGCCACTTTGAATAAGATAACGGTGTTAGCCAAAATCGCCTAGCCCGGATTTGCTATCCAATGTGGGTCCCGACATGCAAGACTTAGATACAAATTATCAAACAACGGCAATTAAACAACAACTCCATGCCAATACGTTGCCTGCACAGCTACACACAAACGAATTCGAAAGACACCAAACTCGCTCTTAAGCACTGCTCCCTTCATGTACTGTTAGGAGGCATCTTCATAAGCATGATGATAACATACGATAGCATATAATAACCAAGGTGCCTCTCAACACGTAGCCCTTGTTTCCGGTGTCATTTGCTAGATGTTCCTAGCATCATGCAAAATACCTCAATGCCAGCGCATCTGAAATCTAGGTTTAGCATGCGTACAGAAAGAAACAAACACAGAACAAAAGATGGCAATTGGATGTTGTCTGCACAAATACCCTATCATGTTCTAACCCCCAGCCGCTACGTACCCCATTGATAATACAAAGAACAACGAACATCAACAAACTGTCCTACCAGCAGCTATGTAACAATTTGCGCACAGCTATTAGCAATGACGAAACCATCGTTGTTGACGGCGGCTGGTGGCTTAATATGAGGAACACTGAAAAGCGAATGGTCGAACCATCATGTCAGATGCCAGCACTGAGGAAGCCTGAAGTCAGCTGTTGGCTCATCACCACACCAGGCGCATTCCCGAAGCAAAGCGGACAGGTCCTCGGTAGGCGCATGCAGGCTTAGGGTATGAAAATAAGACGCCCTTTAGCACCTTCATGAACCTTCAATGATCTTCAATGTATATGTTCTTTACAAAGTTTCAACACGAAGTAGAACCCGAAAAAACATCTCGAAACAATATCTAAAGCTATAAAAAAAGAGCTTGGAACGACAAGCACAACAGCAAGCGCGGACATGAACAAGCCAAGTTTCCACCCTCCTGGCGCCCATGCATGGCCAAGAAGGCCTTCACCCAAGAGCGGAAGACAGCCCTACACAAGGCCGGAGGGTAGGACGCCGTCTCTGCCAGACATTTGTCTTAGCTACGTGGTAGGACAAGCTCAAAGTAATGCGTCTACCGAAATATGTTAACTTTAGCAGCTTTGTCTAACATAAAGCTCGACCTCCTTCAGTAGCCAACAAACAAATAAAGGGCCATGACCAATGCAAGCGTCGACCAGAAACGCCGCCGGCCGCGGTTTTTGAATAATACACCTTGGCTGGCATCTGCTGCACCAGAACGAGTTTGGTTCAGCATTGATTTGTCATTCGCTTGTCTGATCTAATCTAATTTCAATGTCTCTGGAACCAAGAATACTGGCACAAACATGACAGAATTGCGGCATGGCATGACATAAAAGAGAGCCTTTGCATAATGCAAGGTGCTTTCTTTGTCTTCTTCTTGGCCTGCCTCTCCTTGAACTTGGCACGCATCTCCTTCGTCATGACCTTGGCTGCTTCAAACCAGTCAGTCGCAAGTTTCGCTACACACCAGCGGCACTAATGTCGAAATGCCCTAAGGGGTGATTCTTTTTGTTGCATCGCGAGTTACGTTGTGACCAGACACTACGAAACGGCTTGAAGAACTAAGGCCATGACTCGAGTCAGCACTCTTGCTTCCCTGAATTGCACGAGCAGCAGCAAAACTAAGGAAGTCAATTGCATTTTTGAGCGGTGACGACACAAACATATGCACGAAGTAACAGCACAACGCCTTTTGCACATGCAAGGCTCTCAAGGTTTGTAGATAAATGGGTGCACTTCAAGAGTGGGTGGAACCAGAACGAAAGCCTAGGTTCCGGTTTAGCACATCGTGCCATATTAAGGCTGAATTTGCTAAGTGAAACTAAGTAGCAAAATTCACGACATTGAGCAAACATGCCACCTTTAACAGCCGTAGAGAATCCAAGGCTCCAGGTTGTGATTGTGAAAAGCCCTGCCAGAATTGCCACAGCCCTGAAATTCGCCTGTTTAAACATCCAGGATGAGCTGGGTTGTTCAAACATCAGGAAAATGTTTCGCTGAGACGATACCAGGATGCGCACAAACTCTACCTTAGGTAACTGCTAGCTGCTACATGACAGAAATAGTTCCAAGATGTTTGAAGATGTTCGAACTCGAAAACGCACTGCGAATACTATGCATGTCAAACTCAAGGCCGATGCGTACCTGTGAAGCCAATCCAAGCTACTGTACTGGCAAGGATCCGATTGCTGAGCCTCACTTTGTAGTTGCTCGTGTCCCCTTCCTTGCATATTTTTGCTGACACAGTGCCTATGATAAACAAAAAGAAAATCGGGCACAGGTAAGTGAGGCTGCAACCAAATAAGTCTAGCTAGACCAAGTAAAAATTCCAACATCCCCAGGTTTCTCCTATGCACGGAGCAACTTAACCACACATACAAAGAGCACGGCGGTCCGCCCATAACCAAAGCACCAGGCAGCAGCCTTACTTTGTTCAACTGTGTTTTGGGTTTTGGTGTTCCCCTGGTGCATAACCAAAGCAAACAACATAAACGCCGTGGAATCAGCCAGAAAAGCCACGCAGTGCGACCAAGTAGCGACAGTCCGAGTTCAAGTAGCTGGAAAAAACCACTGCGGCCAGTTATGTCCTGAGACGGCTCGAGCTGGATGTCGTAACTGAGTCCGACGTATCCGTTTTTGTCCCACATGATCCTTGCATGTTTTTGAACTCAGGCGAACTGCTGTTGAACAGTTAGGATGAGGCGTCAAACTCACAAGGATAGGAATGACAAGCAATGCAAAAAAATCAGAGGGAGGTATCTTGTGTCTGGGATCTTGTGTCTAGGATTTTGGG
>CALGTP010000074.1 GCA_937902105.1 uncultured Actinomycetes bacterium | reverse complement strand
CGGCCAAGAAGGTCGCGCCGGCGAAAAAGAAGGCTCCTGTCAAGAAGGCTGCGCCTGCGAAGAAGAAGGTTGCGCCTGTCAAGAAGGTCGCGCCGGCGAAGAAGAAGGCTGCGCCTGCGAAGAAGGTTGTGGCCAAGAAGGCTGCGCCAGCGAAGAAGGCTGCGCCTGCGAAGAAGGTTGCGGCGAAGAAGGCGCTTCCCGCGAAGAAGGTTGTGGCCAAGAAGGCTGCGCCGGCGAAAAAGAAGGCTCCGGTCAAGAAGGTCGCGCCGGCGAAGAAGAAGGCTGCGCATGCAAAGAAGGCGCTTCCCGCGAAGAAGGCGCTTCCCGCGAAGAAGGCTGCGCCTGTCAAGAAGGTTGTGCCTGCGAAAAAGGTTGCGCCTGTCATAGCCAAAGTTGTTGCCCCAGTTGTCCCGAAAAAAGTACCCAAGCCGGTGTTCGTGAAGCCTGCGGTTCCTGGTAAAAAGTCCGTCACCAAAGACGGGATCATCTCCAACAAGGATTTTGATTTGGCTTTTCTACGCGTTCAGCGGGGACTGCTGGCTGCAGAGCGCGACCGTCTTTTGGGGCGCGCCGAAACTTTAGAAAGCGAACTTGAAAAACTCATCGAAGAAGCTGGAATGGGCGACGATCAGTTTGATGAGGACGGGGGCGAGGGCGACACGATGGCGGTCGAGCGTGAACGGGATCGTGTGTTGTCCGATCAGGCTCGCCAAACCGTTGAAGAAATTGATGCTGCCTTGGCGCGTATCTGTACTGGTGACTACGGCTACAGCGTGGTTTCAACGCGACCGATTCCCCGCGAACGTCTTGAGGCCATTCCATGGGCGATTGAACTCGTCGAGGAGAAGGTCGGCGGAATCGGGCGCCGCTAGATGGCGATAGTGAACGAGGAATCCGGAGATACAACGGTCAGTACAGCAATCGGTCGTCGACTTGGGAACTTTCCAAGGACAGCGATTTTCGTTGTCCTTGCGGCTGTCGTCGTTGATCAATTAACCAAACATTGGGCGGTATCGCATCTCAATGACGGTCATCTTGATCATGTGATATGGACGTTGCAGTGGAACTTGTCCTTTAACGGTGGTATGGCTTTTGGTCAAGGACAAGGTTTTGGCCCGTTCATTGCGGTCATCGCCACAATCGTGGTCGTGGTGCTGTTGCTATCTTTGCGTCAGCAGGGGACCACCCGATCTCATGTCCCGATCGGGCTTATCGTGGGTGGGGCATTAGGGAATATTATTGATCGTTTGTTTCGTGGTGAGGGTTTCCTTCAAGGAAAAGTCATCGATTTTATTGATTTTCAGTGGTTTCCGATTTTTAATGTTGCCGATATGTGTGTGGATATTGGTGGAGCGTTGTTAGTCCTGAGTTATTTGTTTGCAAAGCCGAAAGTAGACCATGCCTGAGATTGTCACCGAAGAGATACCTGAATCATTGGCCGGTGAACGTCTTGATCGAGTTGTTTCACTGATAGCGGAAATTAGTCGCTCTGATGCGGCGATCACGATTGCCAGTGGGGCAGTTCAACTTGACGGCGCAATTGCTTCGATTGGAAAGCTTCGCTTGAAGGTAGGACAAGTCGTTTCAGTTGATCTTTCTAAATTGCCGCAGGTGGAACTTCCAGGTCCAGACCCGAGTGTGCTCGTAAACATTGTTTATGTGGACGAACACATCATCGTTGTCAACAAAGCCGCTGGCGTGGTCGTGCATCCCGGGGCGGGAAATATGGAACACACTTTGGTGAACGGTTTACTCGCTCTGTATCCCGAAATTTCGTCAGTGGGTGAAGAGCATCGTCCAGGAATTGTCCATCGTCTTGATATCGGAACGACGGGACTGCTTATTGTGGCGCGCACTCAAGAGGCCTACGAAGAACTTGTGGCGATGATGTCGCTACGCGAAGTCAAACGCCACTACTTAGCTTTGGTTTGGGGACACCCATCAGCACCAATGGGGACGATTGATGCACCTATTGGACGCGACCCGCGCGATCCCTTGCGGATGGCTGTTGTTGCCAGTGGTAAGCCTGCGCGAACTAACTACGAAGTCCTCGTGACTTTCCCCGAGCCCGAAGTATCCCTTGTGGCCTGCGAACTTGAAACCGGCCGAACCCATCAGATCAGAGTCCATCTTCAGGCCACTGGTCACCCTGTTGTGGGAGATCCTAATTATGGTGGAGCGCGCGCCCCGTTAGTACTCGGACGACCCTTCTTGCATGCTGAGAGATTAGTTTTCGATCACCCGATAACTGGCGAGCCACTCACATTCGAGGTCCCGTTACCGGCAGATTTACAAGTGGCTCTGGACCGCTGCCAACAAGACGTTTAACCTGCTAACCTCCAATTGACCGTGAATTGAGTCCCGTGAGGCTCGAACGGAAGGACATATGAAGAATCTTGAGGGCAGTAGCCCGTCAACTCAAAGAGTCTCGGTACTCGGTCAAGCCGATGTGAATCGAGCGATTACTCGTATTGCTCATGAGATCATTGAACGCAATCGGGGACTTGAAGGCGTTGTCATCATTGGTCTGCAGCGCGGCGGAGTCTGGTTGGCAGATCGACTAGTGGCAGCGATCAATCACATTGAAGGTGAATCTGCTCATCCACTCGTCACTGGATATCTTGATGTCTCACTCTTTCGTGATGACATCTCTCTTCGACCTGTCACCCCACTCTCGGTGACCGATATACCCATTGATCTTGATGGCTCAAAAGTAGTTCTCGTGGACGATGTTCTGTTCACCGGTCGAACCGTGCGTGCCGCTCTTGATGCACTGAACCAGTACGGCCGTCCAGCATCGGTGCAACTGGCCGTGATGATTGATCGCGGGCATCGCGAGTTGCCAATACGCCCAGATTATGTCGGAAAAAATCTACCGACGGGCCGAGACGAGGATGTACACGTGACCTCTGAGGCAGTGACCCTAGAGCGCAGGGTGACTCAATGAAGCATTTACGCAGCATTGAAGAACTTGGAGTTGAGGGCATCGTACGAATCTTGTCGTTAAGCGAGCACATGGCGCAGGTTAATCAACGGCCCGTGCCCAAGGTGCCAGCGTTGATCGGTCGCACGGTCGTGAGTTTGTTTTTTGAGGACTCCACCCGCACGCGCATTAGTTTCGAAACTGCTGCCAAACGCTTGTCCGCTGACACGATGACTTTTAGCGTGTCAACGTCAAGTGTCAATAAAGGTGAGAGCCTGCGCGACACAGTTGAAACCGTGAGCGCCATGGGCGTTGCTGCATTCGTGGTACGTCATAAAACAAGTGGTATCCCGTGGCAATTAAGCGAGTGGACTGACGCCTGCATTATTAATGCTGGAGACGGTTGGCATCAGCATCCAACACAGGCTCTGCTGGACACCTACACCGTGATGAGCACGCTTGGTCGCACACCGAGCGCGACATGTTTGGCTGGTTTGCGGATAGCCATAGTTGGAGATGTCCGCCATAGCCGAGTTGCGCGCAGCAATGTCCAAGCATTTACAGCACTCGGAGCGCAAGTGGTACTGGTGGCTCCACGAACCTTGCTTCCACCCGGAGTCGAAGACTGGCCTGTTGAAATCTCGAGTTCGCTCGATGAGGTGATAGGAGATGTGGATGTCTTGTACATGTTGCGGATGCAACGTGAACGGATGAACGAGTCCTTAGTTCCCCATCTTGGCGAGTATTCGCAACGCTTTGGGCTTGATGAACGGCGCGCCACTTTATTGCGCGACACCGCTTTAGTGATGCACCCTGGGCCGATGAATAGGGGAGTGGAGATGGTGGTGGACCCCGCAACTTTGCCTGGCAATGTGATCACTCGGCAAGTGGCCAATGGGGTCTCGGTGCGAATGGCCGTGCTCTTTGATGTGCTCGGTGGTAGCGAAGCAACGACTGGAGTGCAAACATGACGAATCAACAGACGATCAACATTCGTGGCGGACGACTGATGGATCCACTGACGGATCGCAACGGTCGTATGGCTGACATTCATATTGCTGCTGGACAGGTTCGCGCTGTTGTTGACGCAGGGGACGATCTTGCAAGCGCGGATATAGAACTTGATGCCACAAACTGCATTGTTAGTCCTGGATTAGTTGATCTGCATGTTCATTTACGTGAACCTGGGCGTGAGGAATCGGAGACAATTGAAACAGGAAGTCGTGCTGCGGCTCTCGGTGGATTTACGGCGATAGTGGCGATGCCAAACACAGAACCCGCTCAAGATTCGCGCATTGTTGTGGAGTTCGTTCGCTCACAAGGCGAGCGTGCGGGACTATGCGAGGTCGTCCCCGCTGGTTGCATCACTCTGGGTCGCGCAGGTGAGGCTCTCGCTCCTTACGATGAACTGCGCGATGCAGGTGTGCGATTGTTTACCGATGACGGAAACGGCGTACAAGATCCATTATTGATGCGTCGTGCCCTCGAGTACGCTCGCGACTTAGATGTGACCTTGGCGCAACATTGTGAAGTAAGTCGCCTGACAACGGGAGCCGTGATGCATGAGGGCTCATGTTGCGGACATCTCGGACTTCCAGGGTGGCCAGCGATCGCTGAAGAGTTGATGGTTCACCGCGATATTGAGCTCGTTCGTCTCACTGGTGGAAGGATTCACTTCTTGCACTTGTCAACGCAACGCAGTGTGGAAATGGTGCGAGTTGCAAAAGCCCAAGGACTAGCGATCACGGCTGAGGCTGCGCCGCATCACTTCACCTTGAGTGATGAAAGCCTGCGGAGTTTTGACACTGTCTTCAAAGTCAACCCGCCGCTGCGAACGGCGCTTGACATCCAAGCCCTCAAAGACGGCTTGGCCGATGGCACCATTGACGCCATTGCCACCGATCATGCCC
>CALGTP010000073.1 GCA_937902105.1 uncultured Actinomycetes bacterium | reverse complement strand
CGCTCTGGGGTCGTTTTGTATCTCACACTTTCCTATTGGTAATGCAGGCGCAAGCCCGGCGCATTTGGGACACGACCAGATACAACGAACACCACCTTTTTCTCAATGTTCCTGAGACGCCGACACAGTTGCCACGACGATCTGACAAAGTGACACGGAACTGTGCCAAGGTGACACAAACTGGGTCGGAAACGGTCCGAATCTGTCCATTTCGGGGTTGTGCGAACAAACCCAGTTTTGGGCTTATTCAGAGCAAGACCTCAGCAAACCCTTATCTAGTAAGGGTTTTACTCGATGCGCAGGCCGGAGATTGCGCGAGCAATAACTAATTGTTGAATCTCAGAGGTGCCTTCGAAGATGGTGTGAATCTTTGCGTCGCGGTGCATGCGCTCGACATGGTATTCACGGGTGTAGCCATAGCCACCAAGAATCTGAATTGCTTCCTCGGTCACGCGCACTGCGGTCTCTGATGCGTAGTACTTGCTCATCGAACCTTCGGCGTTCTTGAAGCCTCCATTGCGAGCCATCCAAGCGGCACGCCAAATCAACAAACGCGAGGCATCAATTTGCGTAGCCATGTTTGCCAACTTGAAGGCGATGGCCTGATTCATAATGATCGGCTTGCCGAAAGCAACACGCTCTTTCGCATAATCGAGCGCAATTTCGTAGGCACCGCGGGCAACGCCAAGCGCCTGGGCCCCTACTGCAGGGCGAGTCGCTTCAAATGTGGCCATCGCCGGTTGTTTGCCGCTTGATGGGCCACCTTCGCGATACCGAGCAAGTTTGGCGTCCAACTTTTCTTTTCCGCCCAACAAACAACGGCCTGGTACACGCACATCATCGAGTACAACTTCAGCGGTATGCGAAGCCTTGATGCCGTGCTTCTGATATTTCTGACCTTGCGACAAACCCTTAGTACCCGGCGGAACAATAAATGATGCCTGACCACGACCCTTGAGTTCGGGGTCAACTGCTGCAACGACAACATGCACATCGGCGATACCACCATTGGTAATCCAAGCCTTGGTTCCGTTGATCACCCATTCGTCATTGGCTTCGTCGTACACCGCGCGAGTACGCAACGATGAAACATCAGATCCCGCATCGGGTTCACTGACACAGAACGCGCCCAACTTCACATCATCAGCGGTGCCGTAACACTGAGGCACCCATTCGATGGTCTGCTCTGGAGTTCCGTTACCGCTAATACCGGCCGCGGCGAGAGCAGATCCCATGATTGCCATACCGATACCGGCGTCACCCCAGAAGATTTCTTCAATGGCGACTGGCAAGGTGAGACCACTTGGATCACCCATGGCATTCATTAAAAATTCAAAACCGTACAAACCAATCTTTGCTGCTTCTTGCACAACGGGCCACGGGAATTCTTCGCGGTCGTCCCACTCTTGGGCGTGCGGACGGATCTGATCAATCGCGAACTGATGAATCCAGTCTTTGATCTGTAGTTGATCGTCATTGAGGTGCATTGAAAATTCGGCCATGGGCAAATGTTACTCACTGGTAACCCGATTCGCCACATCGATGTGGGAGGTTTTAGCAGGCACTACAAACCTGCTTTGACGGCAATTTAAGAAGCTCGGCTGCCACCCCGGCTGGTGCGCCGTTTGTTATCCAAGAAGTCAACAAGCACATAGTCACCGAGGTTGTCGCTATTAGTCATAAACGCTCGACCACCATTCATCGCGGTCATTTGCTCGACAAAGCGCTGCAGATATTGATCGGGATCAAGCATGAACGTGTTGATGCGAATGTTGTCTTTGGTGCAACGCATTGCTTCGCGCAATGTTGCTTCAACGGTCAGCTGTTGAGCCTCGTAACCATCAAAGTATGTAAACCACGGGTCACCTTGCGGCGTGATGTGCGCCGTCGGCTCGCCATCGGTGATCATGATGATCTGCTTATTGCCAGTCTGACGACTCAACATTTTGCGTGCCTGACCAAGGGCGTGATGCATGTTGGTACCTTGCATGCCCGTCAATGATGCTTCAACTAATTCATCAGCCTTGATCTCCCAGGCCACATGACCAAACATCAGGACACCTAAATAATCGCGGGGATACTGTGAGGACATCAATGACTGTAGGGCTACCGCAACTTTTTTGGCTGGGCCCCAACGACCATCGCGCACCATTGAATACGAGGCGTCAAGCATCAAAACAGTTGATGAACGAGTGAGATGCTCTGTCTGCTCAATCTCAAAATCTTCTGGTGACAACTTGACCGGAGTCCCCTGCCCGCCACGACGTAAGGCATTTCGAATAGTCCGCTGCAAATCAAGATTGAAGGGATCGCCGTATTCGTATTGCTTGGTCTCGTAGGTGCGCTCGTGACCTTGACCGAAACGGTTCTGTTGATGCTGGCCTTGCTTATCCTTGGAGAGATTTGAGAATAAATCGCGCAACGATTTCGAACCGATTTTACGCATGCCCTTCGGAGTCACTTCGAGGCGACCCTCTTTTTGATGAATGAGGCCTTCTCTTTCTAATTCTTTGACTAACTTGGCCAATTTCTCCATTGACCGTGCGACATCGTCGCCCATCAATTCGCGCACACGATCCATATCGGCCTCAGCCAACTGTTGGGGAGACGCTGGATTATTCATCAACTGCTCAAGGCGATCAAGTTCGGCGAGATCTTTCATTGCTTGCATCGCCTGGTCAAAACCCATCGGATCTTGACCTTGCATTTCATATCCCTCACCCTGACCAAGACCCGGGAACATCTGCATCATGTTTTGCGAGAGTTGATTCATCTCATCTTGCATGTCCGAATCCTGCATCAGCATTTGCGATAACTCTTGGAGTTGCGCACGCTGCTCAGGCGACATTGAGTTCAGCATGTCCTGAGCGGCCTGCATCTGCTTAGCAATCTGTTCCATGAGTTCATCAAAAGTCTGTGGATTCTCCGGAAAAAACTCACCGTGCTGTTGCATGAACTCGTCAAACTTCTCGTCTTCACCGTTGTTGTGACGCTCAATCATTTCGTTGAGCGCCTTCATCATTTCTTTCATGCGCTGCATGTCCTCGGGCGAAGTGTTCTTCATCGCCGAGGAAACCTTTTCAAAGTTCTGTTGCATCAACTGATCGCGCAGTTTGTCCATCAGTTCTTCAAAACGTTGCTGCGCTTCAGCAGACTCAAAGTCGTACGACTGCAATTCGCGCACCTTGCCTGCGAGGTCATCGGGCAACATATCCATACGAAAGTTGCGATCCATGGCGGCATTACGAGCATTCTCAGCCCGCCGCTGATCGCCGCTTTTCTCGGCGTCCATGACCGACTGTTCAACAGCGTGACGTTCCTCATCAATGATGTCGTTTAGGGCATCGGCAATCTCCTGGAAGACCCCGTTCGGGTCGCCCTTATCCAAGAGTTCCTGGCGGGCCTCACGCAACTTCTGGCGCATCTCGCGCAGACCCTGCATCCGCTCGCCATTGGGATCCGTGGCCCCACGTTCCATCAGGCGACGCAAGGCCCCCCGTAAATCACCATTTTGTAGGAGATCATCAGACATTTCGTCAAATAGGTCGCTGGCTTCTAGATCAAAACCTGTTTGAGTGCCATCCCATCGGGAGTAGGTGTAGCGACCTGTCATACCTCAACGCTAGTCCCCAAAACCCGGCCGTGACCCGTTGAGCCAAGCAGGTAGTCTGAGGGCAATCATGAAAGTTGAGCGCACCTTCGTTTTTGTTGACCTCTCGGGGTTCACCAAGTACACCGCCGACAACGGCGACTCTGCCGCGGGCAATATTTTGACTAAATTTCGAGCAGAAGTGCGCGATGTGGCGGCTTCTTGGGGCATCCGCGTCGACAAATGGCTGGGCGATGGCTGCATGATCGTGGCTGTTGAGCAGGACATGGCGATCGGATTTTCTCTTGACATGCAAAAACGTTGCGAAGATGTCTGCCAACCACTCACAGTTCGCGTGGGTCTGGCGACCGGCGAGGTTTTGATGTTTCAGGGCGAGGATTACATCGGCACTTCGGTGAACTTGGCCTCACGTTTGTGTGACGTCGCCGAACACAACGAAGTACTCATGGCTCGCGCCGATCTGCGCCGTCTCCCGAAAGGCGTCTCGGAAAATAATCACGACAACGTGACCTTGCGAGGACTAGGCGAAGTTGAAGTTGTTGCTCTCACTTCTCAAACGACACTCAGCGGCATCAATGACACAGGCGAACTGTGGACGCGTTCCCCGTTCGTCACCTGATTAACTTTTCAGTGCCCAGATGAGCGATCCAATGAAGGGCGTCTATTTACCCGCCGAGATCGCATTGCAGGCCGATGGCAATGGTGCTTTTCATCTCAACTTTGACGAGATGCTCGAACAATACGCAGCCGAAGGTGTCACGCAACTTCGATTGGGCTTCGACTGGGGGCGCTTGCAGCCTCGCGCAGGCGGATTCAGTCACGAATGGGCCGAGTGGTATGGCGATGTGATCAATGCCGCCAAAAAACACGGCATTGGTGTTTGGGCCTCACTGTTAGAGAGTGAATTACCACATTGGTTTGATGACGAGCGCGGTTTCAGTGACCCAAAATCAGCCGGTAAACATTGGCCCCGCTTCGTGGAACTCATGGGCGATTCATTTGGTGATCGTGTAGCCGGATGGTTTCCCATCAATGACCCGATTGGGTTTGCAGCACGCAAAGAGACCGATGATGGTCAACGTCACGGCGAGATGGTTGACACCATGGTTGTGGCTTGGCGCGATGCCTGGCGCATTCTGCGCGGTGGACCGCCCATTGCGGGATCATTCGGCGTGCGTATGGTCAGACCGACTGACGATTCCCCCGAAGCATCGGAGCGCGCTCAACGCGAGGACCATTTACGCTGGAAAACATTCTTGCGCGGACTTCGCGACGGAAGTGTTGTTATCCCTGGTCGTGCTGACCGCGAATTGGATGACCTTGCTGGTGCCATTGACCTCATCGGAATCATGTTCAGGTCTGATCTAGCAACTGATCAGTCAATCACCGACGAGTCGTTGCGTCGTTGGCAAGAACGAGCCACGATGCTGATCCACCGAGTACGAGATGAAGCCCCTCACCAACCCATTGTGCTTTCATATCGCTCAGCGCGACGCGGAAAACGTGAAACGCAAAGTGATGCTGCGGTGATGACTGAGGCTTTCATGCATGCCGTTGACGATTGTTGTGATGATGGATTTGATATTCACTCGCTGTACACCGAACCCACGGGCCGGTTCACTCAAACTCGCTAAAGACTCAGCGCTTAACAACGATCGTGCCCGCAGCAGAGTCGTGCAACCCTTGACGCAATGGGTGAAAGATCGCTCGTAAATAAACGACTAATGCCAAACCAGGACCAATCGCTGGTACAAGTTGTACTGCCGTTGGTATCAACGCTCGCACAGCGGCATAACTCAAAGACACCGGACCTCCATCAACGCGGTTGACGACTTTCAGGCCAATCACCCGTTTGCCCACAGTTGCGCCCCAAACGGCGATACCAGCGATGTGATACATCAAAGTCGCTCCGATAAACAAGATCGTCACAAACAGTAGTTCACTGTCCGACAAACTCTCATCGGTGAGGTTGTACCCGAGGGCGAGAGTGAAGAGAAATGTCGGTATACCAACAACGAAAGTATCGAGAATTTGCGCCAGCGCTCGTTTGCCAACACTGGCAATCTCATCTGGTTGACGCGACACAATTTCGGGGGGTGCGAAATCACTCATGGCTATTCATTCTGCTGCTTCGGCAAGGGCTTCTGCTAATGCTGGGTGCACTAAAAGGCTCTCCACAATATCTGTCACACGCAGATTGGCGGTTACTGCCAAAGCAATCACGCTGATCAATTCAGCGGCATGGCGCCCGACGATCGAACCACCTAGAACCTCGCCAGTTGCGGGATCGGAAATGATTTTCACAAAGCCACGCGCATCATTATTAATCAGAGCTTTAGGAGTTGCCGAAAACGGCACCTTGGTGACACGGATTTTTCGACCATGAGCAAAGGCCTCGGCTTCGGCAAGACCAACATCGGCGATTTCGGGCTCGGTAAAGATCGCTGAGGCTGCCTTGTCGTAATCAAGATGCCGATGGTCACGAGTGTGTAAGCCCATGACATGCTCAGCAACTTTACGACCCTGCATTGAAGCCACTGATGACAACGGCAATTTGCCACTCACATCACCTGCAGCATAAATGTGTTCAACATTGGTCACGCAGTGATGATTGATCGGGATATAGCCGCCACCATCCATGTGTACGCCGGCAGCCTCAAGATCAAGTCCATCACTATTGGGGACCGAACCGATCGTCAACACTGCGTGACTTGAACGTACCTGGCGACCGTCATCACACTTGACCACTACTTCATCACCCTCTCGGGAAATCGATTCGGCTCGCGCTCCCTTGAGCAACGAAACACCCCGACGTAAAAAATCGTCCTCTAAGACAGCGGCCACTTCTGGATCCTTGCCAGGCAACACTTGTTGGCGACTGACCACTAATGAAACTTTTGCTCCGAATGACTGAAACATGTGCACGAACTCCACACCGGTCACACCCGAGCCGATGATGCACACGCTTGAAGGAAAAACCTTGGGTGGGTAGCAATCACGGGTTGTAAGAATCCGCTCACCGTCGGGAGTCACCCATTGCGGAATGCGCGGGCGTGAACCCGTGGCGATCAGTACGGCGTCAAATTCAATGACTTCTACACCGTTGCCACTCGTTGTGACTGATACTGAATGCGCAGACATGAAACGCGCTGATCCAGTGATCAGGCGCACACCCTGGCTCCGCAAGAGATTGGTTGTGCTCTGTGAAAGATGATCCTTGATGTCTTCAATGCGATCCGTGAGTGCTTCTACGTCAACTTCAGGTCGCATTTCTTCAAGACCCATACCACTTGAGCGGCGACCAAAGGCCATCGCTCCTCCAGTGGCAATCATCGTCTTAGAGGGAATGCAGTCCAAGAGATGGGCTGCTCCGCCAATAATCTCACGCTCAACGATGATCACTTCAGCGCCAAGACGAGCAGCGTGAGTGGCGGCGGTATTGCCTGCGGGGCCACCACCAATAATCAAGAAGCGAACAGCCATGATCTGAGACTATCTCTCAGCCTGAGAGTGAAGACCAACACAACCCGATCTAAAAACTTCCATAGATGCTAAAGAACTCCGTCACACACCGTGCCTGCTTGTAAAGTCGTGCTGTGAGTGAAGCGTCAAATCCGAAGCCCGAGTCTGAAACAGCCGATAACGATGTCCCTGAACTAACGGGAAGTGGACTTCAGGCAGAGAAGAGTCGACGTCTCGCCCAACTGGATGAAATGCGTGCTAAGGGGGTCAATCCTTATCCTTACCGTTTTGACCGATCCCACACGTTGGCTGAGCTTCGCGCTCAATGGGGTCACCTTGAACCAGGTTCCGAAACCGAAGCCAATGTCTCCATCGCCGGTCGCATCATGCTCAAGCGCGAGCAGGGCAAACTCATTTTCGGAACTGTGCGTGATCGCTCATCTGATATTCAGTTGTTTGTCTCGAAAGCCGTTATCGGCGACGAGGGTTTCGCCGACGTTGCCAATCTTGATCTAGGTGACTGGGTGGGTGTTCACGGCATCGTCATGACAACGCGCAAAGGTGAGTTGTCGATCAAAGTTTCACGCCTTGAATTGTTATCTAAGGCTGTACGACCTCTACCCAATAAGTGGACGGGTCTCACCGACACTGACACACGTTTTCGTCAGCGTTACACCGACCTCATCGTCAATGAAGATGCTCGACGAGCCTTTCAAGTACGCCATGCAGTGATCTCAAGTTTCCGTCGCACTTTGGCCACAAAAGAGTTCATCGAAGTTGAAACACCCGTATTGCATGTTGAGGCAGGTGGCGCGCATGCACGACCGTTCCTCACTCATCACAACTCGCTCGATATGCAGTTGTACTTGCGTATCGCCCTTGAACTTCACCTCAAGCGCCTCATCGTGGGTGGCATGGAACGCGTCTATGAAATCGGTCGCGTGTTCCGCAACGAGGGAATCAGTACCCGTCACAATCCCGAGTTCACGATGATGGAGCTCTATCAAGCCTTTGGTGACTACAGCGAGGTGATGGCGATTTGTGAAGAACTCATCGTGCAGGCAGCGCGTGACGCCATCGGTACAACAATCGTGGGAATCGCCGATCCTGAAGGTGTGGTGCACACTGTGGACCTCGCCGAGCCTTGGCGACGGGCGAGCATGATTGAACTCATCGCCGAGAAAACGGGAGTCGAGACACATCCGTCGCAACCAGTCGAGTCGTTACGGGCGTTGGCCGACAAGGTGGGCGTGCGCTACGACAAGCGATGGGGTTCAGGAAAGCTGATTGAAGAGATTTTTGAGTTCACCGCTGAATCCTCTTTGATTTGCCCCACCTTCGTCACTGGTCACCCCGTTGAGATTTCACCATTGGCACGCGCTGACCGCAATGACCCCTTCATCACCGAACGATTTGAATTATTCGTTGGTGCTCGTGAACTAGCCAACGGCTACAGCGAGTTGAACGATCCAGTTGAGCAACGACTGCGCTTTGAAGATGAGCAAGCAGCCAAAGACGCCGGCGATGTAGAACGCGGAACCGTTGATGAAGACTATTTACGGGCTCTTGAATTTGGATTGCCACCAACGGGCGGTCTCGGCGTCGGCATGGATCGAGTAGCAATGTTGCTTGCGGGCGTGTCGTCAATCAAAGAAGTGATTTTGTTCCCCACGCTTCGTCCAGAAGCGTTCTAGTTTCACCACTGAAGGAGTTTGCTATGCCCGCAGCATGGGGTCACGCGTTAGTCACCCAAGTCGACAACGGTTCAAGTAACGATGGCACGATTCTTGATGCCTGGTTCTATGAACTTGGTTGGGGTGAAACAGCGACTGCGATTCAAGACACTGTCGACGATCAACATCACGCACTGCGTGGCGTGCGAGTGACGCAAGCGTCAATCGTCATTGATACAGATACTGCTCCCCTGAGCGCCACAGATGTGTATTTACGATTACACCTACTGTCACATCGCTTAGCGCTACCGCGCACGCTCAATTTAGACGGAGCATTTGGTTTGTTGACCAATGTGGCTTGGACCAACCTTGGGCCAATACTCCCAGAAAGTATTGACCAAGTTCGTTGGGATGAACGTTGCAGCGGGCGAATTTTGACCGTTCATGGAGTTGACAAATTTCCTCGAATGACCGATTACGTTGTGCCTTCCGGGGTGCGCATCGCTGATGCAGACCGCGTGCGCTTGGGTGCCCACCTCGCTTCTGGGACAACGGTGATGCACGAAGGATTCTGCAACTTCAACGCCGGAACACTTGGCGCATCTATGGTTGAAGGTCGCATTTCTGCTGGCGTTGTAGTTGGTATCGGCAGTGACATCGGTGGTGGTGCATCCATTATGGGGACACTGTCAGGTGGCGGCAAAGAAGTTGTCAGTATCGGTGAGCGTTGTTTACTGGGAGCAAATGCTGGTATCGGAATCAGTCTCGGCGATGACTGCATCGTTGAGGCGGGCCTATACGTCACGGGTGGAACCTTGGTGACCTTGCCCGATGGCGAAATCGTCAAGGGGCGCACGTTGTCAGGCGCCAGTGGTTTACTGTTCCGTCGCAACTCTGTCTCGGGTGCCGTGGAGGCAACTCAGCGTTCAGGTAATTGGGATGGACTCAACGCAACCCTGCATAAGAACTAGGAATCACGATGACTGCTCTCCCCCAAGGCTTCACAAGTTTCGTGACGAATATCGGCATTAAAGATGCCACTGACGATTTCACTTTGGTTTGCGCTGATTCAGTTGTGACTGCAAGTGCAGTATTTACTCAAAGTCGATTCGCTGGACCAAGCGTTGTCGTCTCGCGTAAACATGTCGCTAACCATCTCGCCAGAGGGGTTGTCGTGATCTCTAAAAATGCAAATGTTGCGACAGGTGATCAAGGGATGTCAAACGCCCTGGAAGTCGTGCAAAGCGTTGCCAAAAAAATCGGATGCGATCCTCATGATGTGTTAATCGCATCGACTGGAGTCATCGGTCGCCAGTATCCCATTGAGCGTGTCCGCGCAGGACTAGCTGGCTTGCCGTTCCCCTTGCCAAGTAATGATGCTGTCGCTGTGGCACGCGGCATCATGACGACCGACACCGTGCACAAGATTGCTGAAGCGACGATTGGTGCAGGTCCGGCCCGAGTTGTGGGTGTAGCCAAAGGCGTCGGAATGATTGAGCCAAATATGGCGACCTTGATTACGATGGTTTTCACCGATGCAATGGTTGACGGTGGCACGCTTGACTCCATCTGGCGACGCGTCATTGATCGCACTTTTAACTGCGTCTCGATTGACACTGATACATCCACCTCAGACACTGCAATCGTGTTGGCCAGTGGGGTCGCAGGAAAAGTTGATCTTGGTGAACTAGAAGTCGCTCTTGAAGAGGTCGCTCGTGCGTTGACCAAACAAGTGGCTCGCGATGGCGAAGGTGCCGAGACGTTGATTGAGGTGTGTGTTGATCAAGCCCGTGACGCCGAGCAAGCGAAAACGGTTGCCAAGTCGATCGTGAATTCACCCCTTGTCAAAACAGCGGTGCATGGCGCCGATCCAAACTGGGGTCGCGTGGCAATGGCTATTGGCAAATGCAGTCAATACATCGACATCGATCAAAGCAAGGTCATCATTCGCTTTGGTGATCAAGAGGTGTACCCCAGTGCCGTGAATGAATCAGGACTCGAGCAACTGAGTAACTACATGCGCGGCGAAGAAGTACGTATTCATGTGTCCTTAAAAACTGGATCAACGACGTGCACTGTCTGGGGATGCGACCTGACGGACGGTTACGTCCGCATCAATGCCGACTACACCACATGACGCTCTAGTCGAATATTTAAAATATTCAGCGTTGAACAGTTCCGTCGGTCAATATCGCTCCATAGGTGAAAGCGTCAACCAAGTTGGCGTCAGTCACATCGGCATCTGTCATGTTCGAATAGGTAAGTGTGGCGCCAGTTAACACTGCACCAGAAAGATTGGCTCCCTTGAGATTTGCGCCGTACAAGTTGGCGTCAGTCAGGTTCGCTCCTGATAAGTCGACACCTGACAAATCGGCATACGCCAAAGAGGCTCCCGTGAGGTCAGCACCAGCTTCAATGGTGAAACCAAAGACGACTCGTGCTCCATCTGTGGCTGGCGCCTCGCTCGATGGCACCTCGGTCGTTACTCCGTCCGTTGACGGTGTTGCCGCGCTATCGCTACTGCAACCTGCGCCCAGCATCAGGATCGTTGTGGAGAAAATAATTGTTCGTAATTTCATACGTTCAACGCTAACTACGGCTCATTCAACTATTCCTGAACGCTGACTGCAAATATGTCACACAGTTTGTTTATGGGCGTCGCCCTGCAGGTCACTTGGGGGGCATACGAATGCCGCCATCAACACGGATGGTTTCGGCATTCATGTAACTATTCGTCACGCACTCAACAACCATGGACGCCAACTCAGTGCTGTAACCCAAACGGTTCGGGAATAACACGCCCGTCTGCAGTTTTTCCTTGAACTGCTCGCTGCCTTCACCTTCACCGTAGATCGGGGTGTTAATGAGTCCAGGTGCAACTGTGTTGACGCGTACACCAACAGCCGCAAGGTCACGAGCGATCGGCAGGGTCATGCCTACGACACCACCTTTTGATGATGAATACGCGGCTTGACCGATCTGACCATCAAATGCGGCGACTGAAGCGATGTTCACAATCGCTCCTCTTTCACCATCGGCCAAAGGTTCTGTGACACTCATCGCCGTTGCTGCCAAGCGAATGCAATCAAAGGTTCCTACCAAGTTGATGGCAATAACTTTCTTGTAAGCGTCAAGATTGGCGGCCGAATCATATGATCCACCTTTACCCACAGTGCGTTGCGCCCAACCGATACCGGCAGAGTTCACGAGAACTCGTAATGGTCCCATGTCCTTGGCCATTTCAATGGCATTCATGATGTCCTCGGTCTGAGTGACATCAACTTTGCAAAATGCGCCGCCGATCTCCTTGGCTAACGCCTCACCTTTGTCAGCCTGAAGGTCAGCGATGACAACCTTGGCTCCTTTTGCGGCAAGCAGACGAGCAGTAGCCGCTCCGATGCCCGATGCTCCACCAGTGACAATTGCGCTAACTCCGTTGATATCCATCACCGTAGGCTAGGCAACCGAGTCCTGTCACGGAGAATTTAACGCCCGGGAACTGCCCCAATTCCTTTGCTGGTATCACTGATCCTGACAGGTGACAAGCTGGTGAAGCCCTTATCGTTAGCGATCCAGCCAGCAATATCAACGACGACATCGCTCA
>CALGTP010000072.1 GCA_937902105.1 uncultured Actinomycetes bacterium | reverse complement strand
GCACTGTGATGCTGAATGATAATGATAAGGTTTTGAGCAAACACCGAGAGAAAACAGCATGAGTCAACTTAGACTCACGCTGACATTTACCTTTTCTCTTGGTATTTGCTCAAAACCCTCAGCCAGCATGCATGATCCACCAGCCTCTGCCCGAAGTGCAAGGTATGGCCGCGTGACCAGCATGGACCTCTTGTTGCCATTCCTTACTTGTACAACAGGCTCGTCAAAGAGCGACTACAACACAACCTATGCAATGGCACCTCGGATTAGATAAACAAATGTTGGTTGAAAATCGAATTGATTGCAGCTGCCTTTGAAATGAATGTCACAACTACTTACAGACAGCCACAGACAGCTACAGTTCATAATGTTCAACATATGTTCTTGCGGCGATGGAAGTGTCTCAGGGCGCAATGCACTGTCACTAATTATCACAGATGGTGAAATCATAATAGAACAGGTCACCACACACCCGTCGGCACACACACATACACGACATGTGATGAGATTGCACAACGACACAACGACAACAAACTGAATTAGCAAACAAAAGCTCGCATCGGCAAAATCCATCATCTCCGAATCATCGCCTTTGAAGGCGAAGACGGCCTTGTCCTCGTCGAAGCCATTCTTGCAGAGCCATGCAGGGCATGGGGCCAAGCTTGTGGTTTTGTTCCACGTGTCACCATTCAAGTAGTACTCCACTTTGCATGTGCCGAACATGCAAAATCCAACCTGCAAGCTTTGATTAATCAGATGCATGGCATATTGTCGTGGTTTGGAGTTTGCTGCTTGCGTGAAGTAGGCGCTTTCACTGCAACGCAAACCGAAAGAGACATAAACAACGCACTAGTTAAAATGTTGAGTTCAAGGTTAAGGATTGAGCCTTGATCGACAATTTCCCAGGGTCCGTAGACACTGTGCCAAAGAAGCAAACCTTCAGGTCGTCTTCTGGCAGATTCTCGGGGAGCTCATCCATTTGCAGCATCGCCAAGTTCCGAGGATCAGCATGCAGAAACACGTTCGTTGCCCTGTTTGACCTAAGCTGCAAGTCTAAACTGGAACTAGCAAGCAGCGCAATTAGCTCAAGACTCTAATTTACAAATGGTTTAGCAGTTGGGTGTCGCACTCAAGCCACACTGCAGGCAGTGCAGTCATGATGATGTCGCAGCGTTAACATAGTAGCTGCACTGCATGATGATCCGGACAAAGTAACATGCAGCTTTTGACAGTGAGAGAGAGTAGTGTGTGTGTGGCTAAACATGTTGCTTTCGATTTCTCTATGCTGAGCTGAGCTTGTTGCTTGGTGGCATTCATCAGGAGATGAACTTCAATCTGCTTCTGGATAGCGACAATGTCCATCACATTGACCGGCTCAGCCGGCGGCGCCGGCACTGCGGTGGCCTGCGTTGTGTGCAACTCGTTCATGCAGTAGATGTCTGCGAAAGATGGCGCACTAGCATCTTCCGCAACTGCAGCCTTGCCTTCACTCTTCTCCGCCTTTGCCTTTGCCGCATCAGCATCGCCCTTTCTTTCCGCCTCCTCGTTTTTCACACCACTGCCACTGCCAGCTTGCCCGCCGAGGAGTGAGTCCTTCACGATGGTAAGTGGTGATGGCAGCATGTCTTTGGTAACATGTGCACCACATCCTGCCTTGTTGAACTTATTGAGGACATGGTTAACAACTTTCACCCATGAGGCTGCCCACTGACTCCACCCAGTGGTGGAACCGTTTCTGAATTCATCCTGCAAGGATTTGCTCATGCACAAGTGGGCTTCGACCTCATTGACAAAGGATTCGTTGAGCTCAAGGAATGCGAGAACCTTCATCAGATCGTCAGCCTTGCAATCTTGGAACTCTATCAGATTGCCATCACCCTTCTTCAAAAGCAAAGTGGCTGCATGAAGCAGGTAGAACGCACGGATACCAATCATGCGGGCTATCAAGCTCTCGTTGGCAATGTATTCTGGCACGGCAGGGTCAGACTCACGATCGGTATTATGCTTGAAAAGGAAGTGCGCTGCCTGGCCAAGAGCACCCCGTGGTTCAAACTCCTGCAAAGATTGATGCTGCCGAAGGGCATGAAAACAGCTGAACAACACGAATAAATTGCGAAGCTGGCAAGGCCGGGCACGCAACATATGATTGGTGGCTCTAATTACATAATTGCACGACACACAGCGAGGAGGCATGTGGAATCAAAAGCTGCAAAAAGAAGTGACACACAACCACAACAACTACTGATCACAACGAGGTTTGACAATGTGAACGACCTGAGCAAGGCAATATTGACTCACACTGACAGCTGTGTTGAACGAAGCGAAATCCTTAGCGTCAGATCTGTCGGCATCGTCCACACCACGATTGATTTCATCCTGGAAGCGTGCAGATTTGTCCGTCTGCAGCTGGTGGATCTTAACCATGGTGCAGTTGCCGACCAGTGGAATGCACGCAGGAACTACAGGCTCGTCGTCGGTCCGCCCACTCAAGGGAACCGATAATCCCCAGAAGAAGTCATTGAGGCAGTGTGTCGCCACATCGTGAAAATCGCAAGCGGGCGAATCCCAAGCATCCTTTCCCTTTGGATCACAAGTGCAAACTGATTTCACAAGATGTGAGTAGTAAGACATGAACGCAGGGTTCCGACCAACCCTGAGATCGCTGTTTAGGTTCATGAAGAGTTCAGTTTTCTGCAAAGTGGCAGGCTTCAGGACGCTTTTAACCACGTCCATGAGATCTGCAGGGGCAGGATCGGCAGCTGCAGCACTTGCTTTGGTTGTGGAAGCTGTGCCTCTGGAGCCTAATGAAATATCCCTTAACATCTCCTGCAAGATACGATCAGCGCCACCTGCTGGCAAAGAGGAGGAAGCCTTCTTCAATGATTCACCAAGGACGCCTTGCACTGCAGGCCGAACCTGTGTCAAGGTCCGGACCAAAAGAAAAGAAGAACATGAAATCATATGTGCTGCACCTGAAGTGCTTTGCAACATATTGGACGACCAAAGTAGGCAGCATGTGGCATTACCGGCATGGCACACATGGAAAAGACATTGAACAACTTGTTGGTGAGCTGCAACAAGTCCAGCGAAAACCAGCAAACCCCAAAAGTAATTGCACTGAGGCAGGAGTGACAGAACTGAGAGAACTACTGATTTAACTATATCCCGGGCCTTGCTCCATTCCTTCAATATTTTTTCATGATGGTGACCTTGTCGGTAATCGCAAACTCGAGGCACATCGAAAGTAAAGTCGCAAACAGCTTGGTCCGGGGCGAAGAGTTGAAGCCCACCTCGACATTGTAGAACTTGAGAACCTTACTGAGCGCACCAATCGGGTCGTCGAGCCACATACGCTGACGGCGCTCCCCAGAAGCAGAGTCCACGAAGTCCTCTTTGATCTCATCGACTGTCTCAAACTTTGAGCCTTCTGGTGCTTGGTCCTTCTTAGCCACCTTCGCCTTAGCCTTTCCTTTGGCCTTCGTCTTGGCCTTAGATTTTGATTCTGCAGCCAGGGCCAGGGCCACTGCTTCCAGGTCTGGCGCCTTTGGCCGTGTCTTCTTGGCATTATCATCCTTGGCATCCGTAGCAGTGGCAGTGAGCTTCTTGATGAACACTGCTCCTTGCAGAGGGCAGGTGAACTTCGTGTGCGCATCAATCATCGCCTGACTCTCAATGCCACCCTTGAACAAGTAGGGAGGGACTCTCGTAGCAACTTGACCTTCCTCACAAACAGCATCCTCACCATCATCATCATCGTCATCAGACTGGCCACCTTCATTGTTCTTCTCGAGCTTCTCACTGGAGGAAAGGAGCGGCACCTCGGCTTCACTGGTGAATGGGCACTGTGCTAGCAATCTCTCGTCTTTTTTAAGACTGTCAAACTACAACCGACCAACTCTCACTGTCGGTCCGACGGCTCAAACTGGCCAGCCCGCAGCATAACAACTGAACCAATAAGAGCCAGCACGCAAATGACAGCCTAACGATTGATTGAATGGACACTGTGACACGCGCACTGAGGCCATCCATCAAACATTCAACCAACAACTCTATAAGGGCAGCACACAGAACTTACAGAGCTCCATGAAGACGAGGCCCAACATGGTGGGGTCTTGCCCTGAAAAGTTATCGAGGGTCACCCCGTGTTTGTTCATGTTTCGTACGACCTGCAGCGGCTTTGGCATGGTGTCGCTCAAGAAGTCTGGCTCTTCACCAAAAAAGGTGCACCATTGTTCAAAGATGCCGAAGTCAACGAGTTTGTTTTTCAGCGCCTTGCACACCTTGAGTGACGTAGCGTCATACATCTCCTGCCAGGGGTCAGAAGCCGGGGCCAACAAGTTGATGATTCCAGATTCATAGTGCTAGTGCTAGTGATTTGGTTTTATGCTGCATTAATCAATGAGTCAAGGAGTCGGCATAGCAGCATAGCCAGCCACACTCACTAACACGCGAAGTGTACAATTTGATTTGGTCGTGTGTGGAAGAACTTAGCTTAGCTGTGTGTGTCCTCACGCTTGTTTGTTCCAGCGTTACACAAACATAACATGCACTCTGCGTTGCTAGTCATGCGACAATCGTGTGTGCTCGTGCGTGAGGACAATGTCGACGAAGACAGGCCTTGAACTCGCTGTTGCCAATCCAAGCGTTGAACTCGCTGTTGATGCTGTCGACGTTGCGATTGCTGATATGGTTCCGGCTTGAGTAAGCCGTCCACGCCTCAACATTGTGTTGGCGGTGTTAGCCAATTGACACTGCTCAAAGCATGCACACATGTGACGTGCCGGCTGGCTGCCATATTTTGCTTGCACTTGCTGAGTAATGTCAAGTCATACGATAGTACATGAAGTAACAACTACTCGAACTCTAACTGCTTTGACGCATATCATATCGGCGTGGCCTCCTCCACAGGCACCACATTGGTAACCATTTCGTGGAAGCTGATGTCGCCCCCATCGTGAAACTGGTTATTCAGATCTTTTAAGAACCTTGCGCAACTTGCAGACGCATATGTCACATATCGGTATTGCCTACTACTGACTCCCATGATGACTTTGCATGAGTCCTTACAGCTTCTGAGTCTAAGTCGTTGCCTGTGCCCAGCTGTTAAGACTTGACAAGCTTTCCACTGAGCAGTAGCACACACGCCGATAAGCTCAACAATTTGTCGCATCAGTTTACACACAATAAGCATCGCCATATGACAGACTCGTGAGACCTGGTGATTGCAACACATGAAAGTCATAGGGCACTGACGTGAGCACATCTTTCGGCGTCCCTTCTTGCAGGATCCTGCAACCAGGGAGGCCAGCCTTCAAGGTAGCCTGGATTTGTTTGTTCCCAGGTTTGGCCTTGTGCGCGTCGTAAAAAGCTTCGGACCTTGGCTGGGCTGAAACGTTTTGAATTGATACTGATAGCAGCTAGCAAACCGCAACACACAGTGCAGGGTTCTTGTCAGAAGGTGGCAGGCAGTGGGCAAATAGGAAACCATGGCAGAATATGCACTGGCTAACATGATTAACAGCGACATGCGTCATGCGTTATTTGGTGTGATCACGATTATGTGGCTCAGGTGTTTCTTGTTCGTATATCTTATTTGAGGCACTGGCAGTGTGCCAAAGGTGATTGCCTGGTAAGGCTGTCCAGGCGAAGATGGCCTTAGGATTTGTTTGCAACAACATCGTTATCTAACTACCAACTGCCTAAACGACGACTGCCAGCAAAGCAAAATACTACAAGGACGGCAAATGTGGTCCCGATCCATTCATTGTTGTTCGGCTTCCACCAGCATATCATACCATCACACGATTGACTGATGCCATGTTGAGTTGATGTTGGCTTGTGAAGTCTTCAAGAAAGTCTACTGGACTGGACTGAACACGTTAGCACGCAAATAACAATACCTAATGGAGCCCAAGTGGCGCCACCAGCCAAGGCTCTCCACGACAGCCTTTGCAGAAGCCACGTGCAAGAAGGCCACGCTTGTACTTGCGACGCCTTGCACCCTGTGCCCTCTGATTCACCGGGTGCCTGACTATATTAATCTTCTCAGTGTTGCCATCCTTGTACCACTCGACAGTTTGGATATTATCCGGCTGTCCATTCTTCACCTGGGCGATCCCACTCGCTAGAAACACAACTTGTTTGTCACTCTCCTATTTGTGTTAGCATCATAAAGTGAGCTGCTTGTGTGTGTGATGTATGTTTGTGTTTGTGCAAGCTGTGTTGTTCGCTTTCATCTGGTGGTCGGAGGCAAATACAACAAGCAGCCAATCAGCAGCCCTGCCTGGTAGATCTCAAACACTTTGTCCTGCAGCTCGCGCCCTGTAAGGCTGCCGAAACGCTCTGTCAGAGACTTGGCTCCCCAGAGAGCGTCGGCGACATCATCCAGCTTCAGTGGCTGCTTCGGTTTATGGCGCAATGGCGAAGGCAAAGCGCCAAGAATAGAAGCAGAAGAGGAAGACCTGGGACAGCAACTCAGCACCACCATTGACTTGACTGTCGTCTTGATTGTTCCTGCGTTCTGTGATTATGATGGCCTGACCAACTCAGCTGCATGCGTGGAATTGTAAAACCGACCAAAGTGGTAACGAGCAAAAGTATTATAACACTATGACTATTTGCTTGGCAACTTGGCATTCGTATAAACAAGGGACATGTCAGATATGTGGGCATGCGGGCGCATCCTGGTTTGACGAGCAGCATTGTTTATCTGTAGTCGTGCTGAATTAGCAGTGTGGCTCACACTAAGGCATCGGCGGCCTTGACAGCTTACTATGACTATGCATGGTGAGGATCGTGTCAGATCAGTCACTGCCAGTCACTAAGCTGCCACAGCACGAGACTATCACAGACAGAGAGGCGAGAAAGGGGTGAAGTGGCCTGATTCCTTGTCCTGAATACTGAATGCCTACAGGTTTGTTCGATGAATGATTACTGGCTTGTGTTTTAGTATAAGACTCACATAATAAAGTGCCTGCATTTATGTTCGAAGCAGTCCGCAGACACTAAGTAAAACAGCGAACTGCTTCTTGGGATAAGTTGTACATTAGATTGTCCAACGCAACACGTCCATGAGTTGACTGAGTGTTCTTGGTGACTCAGGTGAGTATACTGTTCACAATCCGGATCTGGCCAGCAGAGCGCAGCAGTCTGAAGCAACAACGACTCAAGTAGCTGCAGCACTTGTGACATTTGGAATGCTCAGAACTGTGCATGAATAGTCACCCACCACACACTGCACGAGTGGTATGCACATGCTGTGAGACGCAATAGCAGTTATCGATCTTAAGCCAGCTCAATGAATAATGAAGCTGATAGGAGTTCGGGGGTGGGGAGTAGCTATGAGTAAGGCTATTCATTATTGGGGGCTATGAGTCAAACCTTTATAGCAAAGCCGTGGCGTAAAGGTAAGCAATTATTCAAGCTACACTTAGTCTTTCACTTAGGAATTCAGACCTGTCATTAGGCTAGCTGTTCATAAGGTCAGTCATCTGTTGCTATTCATTAGCCTACTGAATTACGTCAAGCATTCCAGCCGTCGATGAAGATCTTCGTCGCATTATTCGGCTAGCCTATTCATGGAGATAGTTCCCGGCTAGCGCCGCCTGACGAACCGGTTAGGTAACTAATAGTTCCCTAACCACTTCGTCAGGCGGCGCTAGGCTAATAATTTATTCATTAAGTAAGCTAGTCATTAAACTGAACACACAACTCCATCCCGAACCCTTCCCTCTCCCCTCGGGCCCCTCGCACACACACAAAGCTCTGACAAAGCACTTCCCACCCCTCCCCCTGAGCCAGGACAAGCAAGCTGTTCAATTCGCTAAACAACTCCAGCACGACGTACATGTCACATGTCTTCTGAGAGCCGTGACGGGCACACTTAGCCAACACAACGAAGCCAGAAGAAAAGCAAACGACAAGAACTTGAAGCATCGAACTTTCATCACACCCAATTTGCTCGACAAGGTGCTGGCAGGTTCCTGGCAATGTGTCTCCTCCCCCAGACTGCACTGCACAGCAAGGACTGCTTTCTAAAATCTGTAGCTGAATTGTGTGTGGGCCATCATGCACAATCTTGCCAGTCCTAAGCGTAATAGACAGAAACAAACCTGAAACATGTAGTGTCTAGTCTTCACGTAGTGATATGTGTGGCACACAAGATGGTTTTCAACACTCCGAGACGCATGTCCAACTCTAACACATACATAATCATACATAATCGCAACATTTCAGAACAGATTGCGCTGAATGAGATAGCCAGCATGATGGCCCATGTTACCCCAGGTTATATTGCACTGTGAGCCTGCTCGCTGCTGTGCTGTGTTTGCAACAGCACTTGCCAGCCTGACAGCACACATGTGTGTTGTGAGTTTGTTGAGAAGAGCTATGTACGATATACTGTGTTTGGCAGATAAACTGAAGTTGCTGTTGAGTCCTAATGTGAGTGGTCTGAAGTAAGACACTAAACGCCACAGCGAAAACAACTAAATTACAATCGTGGGGTATTCCATGTTAACACCAGCATTCTAGGGTCTTAGAGTCAACATGAGTCAACATGTGCAATGTGAAGAAATTAACCGTAGTTAGCAAGAAGGCTGCTGGCTAGAGCGGACATCGCTGGCGACTGGAAAGCTGAATTTGTAAACTTGACCTGGGTCAAAGCAAAACCCAGGGCAATGCCACAGCACTCTGCATGCATCGCGTTTCCTGCCTGCCCGATTTGGGCTGTGCGTCCAGTCGTTGGCCTGACAGAGTTTGCGAAAGAGCAAAGAGGTATGCCAGACGACAAGGCCGTGTACACTGGGAAGCCCTGTGCCAGGAGTGCTTCACGCGCGAGCAGCCAGCGTCCGTGTTTTCCAGACCTTAAAGGTTTGGCAAAGCAGCAACGCAGAAACAATTGAGTCATCACAGGAGTTGTGAGTGAAATACAGGACGAAGCTAGCAAACAAATCAGGCAATGGTAAAGCGTCACCAAGCAGCCACAAGATTCCAGCATTCTTAATGATGGTGTGTAGATGATCCCACCCACTCATGCCGGATGTAATGTCAGGGTTCTGGTTCAGACTGTACACTTGGCCGGCATACTTAGAGGCGTAGTACCCATAGAACCAGACCTCAACTACAGTGAGAGCTTGATAGAACGCATTTAAGATTCGAGTCGTCGCCACTGCGTCATTGCTTTGGTGGTCCTGAGAGAAAGATTCGCAGGACTCGTAGGAGCAGACACCCTTGGCTCGGCTTTCTGGTCGACCACATGCCCACACCAGCTCGTCGTAGAGTTCCATCGGGCTGGCAACAAAAAACACTTCCCATGCTGGGGTGGCAGCACTCACATCGTCAGTGTAAGCCCCAAACCACATCGGTGCACAAAACATCTGGCTGAATAAATTGAAAGGGGAAGTGAAGGCGACAGTCTTGAGCTTGTGGCGCATGATGGTCCACTTCCGAACACGCCGAACAGGCCACCCAAAATGATATGGGTTCATGACCTTGGATTTACTGGGGCCGCTGGAACACACATCTCACAAAATACAGGATACTGCAAAGAACCATCCAACCAAAAAGGTAAAACACAAACCACGCTAAGCGCAGCCAAACGACTGTTACGTCCAGGTGGTAAAGATGTCCAATGAGATGTAGCAGTATCGCAGTGTCGAACTGTTCAACGTTCTCTTGAACAATCAACGCCTCCTGGAGCATCATTCGCATCGCCACCCAGCAGAGCAGAAACACCATTGTAGGTCCGTCCTCTTTCGCTTGCAAGCCTTTGCTCGACCAGTCTGTGCATGGCGTGCCTGCAATGTGCAGGCAGGCAGTCTTAACCTTAAGCTGACAGCTAGGTGTTTCATAATTTCAGAATACATGTGTGCAGGACTAGAAACACACATTGGCCATATCAGGTTATCAGGTATCGGTATCAACCAACATTGCAAGACTAAGGACTGAGTGTGCAGTGCTTCCACGATAACACGACATAGCAAACACAGCAAACACTATCTGCAAGCCAGTGGCTTTGCAATACGTTCCGTGTTTGATGCAGAACGCTGTGTCCGACACAGTTCCACCAGCAAGCACCAATGGAACAAGCACAGACTGAACCAAATTGTTTGCAATAATGTGAGGAAGCCGTTTTGCCACTGATGGAATCCAGAATGCTGAAATATCACCAAACACATGATCTGGAGGATGCGGGTGGTGAAGCAATTCTTCCTGCGAATTTGAGTACCATTCGATTGCGTGCAGGTTGGGAGGCATTGGCAAGTGGTCATGGCCTAACCCCAATTCCTCCACAACAGCCATCCCAAGTGAGAGAAAACTAGTCGCAGGCGTATCTACGCCTGAAAAAGCTGAAGACATACTAGTTCTCTGCATGGTGTTATGGAGGTCTCTCAGTGCTTGCATCTCGTCGGCGTCATATTTTCCACTGTTGGGTTTGTGAGTCTCGTCTGTTACGCTATAATCAGCCATGGATCGTGCTGATTGAAGGACGTCGACTTGCCAGCTGTGGGGCATGGTAGAGGTGATCCGGACATGTTTCTGTGCTCCTGGAACCTTCACCATGAACTTCACGAGCATATGCAGCACAAAGTAGGGCCATTTAAACAAGCGGTGAAGTATTGACCAGCATTCCTTTTGTTTTTGAGGACTCCAAGTGTATTGACGCTCAGCGGTTGCTGCTGTTGCTGCTGCTGGTGTTGTCGTGGATGGCCCCGATGTCGCTTCTGATGATGGAACTGTGTTCTCGCCACTACTACCATCCGCACGCAAAGCCTCAGCAGAAGTGTTGACAGCTCTGGCCGATGAGGCTGCAGTGACATCAGCCCGGTCCTCAGCAGCCCGCGACAAGTTGATGGTTTTGTTCATGAGGTTGTCGCTGGCGTCGCCGGCGTCTGAGTCTAGCAAGTCAGGCATGAACGCTTTCTTTGTGTCGTCGACGCCGTCGTTGGCGTCCAGGGCTAACAAGCCAGGCATGTTAGTGTTCTCTGCGTTGTCGGTGTGGTTGTTGTCATTTGGCGTTTCGTTGCCATGAGTGTTGGCAGCGGTTCTCGCTCTTATGTCTTTTGCTATGAGAGCGCACAGATCCGGGAACAAATGAGAGGCAGAATTATGAATGTCTCGATTGGTAGTGGCATTACCAGCCTCGCGAACCTCACTGACAGCACCTGCTGTTTGTGACGGTGACCCTGGATGCGAAACTGAGTCTACTGCTGGTGGTGGTGTAGCATAGACAGGGCCAGGATTCTGTGTTGCAGGTGGCGCAGCTGCCTCTGGGTTAGGCGTCTGTGCAATTGGCATGACATCATCAGTGTGCTGCTTCTGCCGCTTAGGTTCGGGATTTGGCTGTGGCTGTGGCTTACTCTTGGCAGCAGTCGCCTTGGCCTTGGCAGACGTCCCTGGGCCTGGGCCTTGGCCTTTTGCTGGTGGAGGTTGCTTCACAGTACGCACCATGGTGTTGGACTGAGTCTGTTACTCTGTTACTCTGACTACGTGGCTGCTACAACACGGGTTCGAGCTCACAACTGTATAGGATGTGTGGTACTGTTGAATATATCGATCGGTGATTGCAGCAGATGGTAAAGCCGTCTTTCATAAAGAGCCGAGCTACATAATGGTTGGAATGTATATCGCACATAAAGCACGGTCAAGCAATGACAGAAGCACACAAAGGATGATGAGACATGGCACCAATAAAGCATTAGCTTCCGACGCATGTCGCCATATGAGAACCATTGACTGCATGGAAGCAGCAAGCAGGAAACAGCACCACGCACAGCAGTTCTCAAGAAAGGAAGGCGAGCCACACTAACACCAGACATAGCAGCAGCTGTGGCGGCACGCTAATCAGCCAGGCAGGCCCCAACTGGCTCAACACATCGCGCAAGACACCTGGGCCGTGAGTGTGAGCATTTTGATAATAACATTAGTTGTCGTTGGTGGTGTCGCTGCTGATGTTGGCCGGCAACAACGGCGTTGCTAGCGTCGTTGATGGATTATGGTATTTGTGGTTGGTGATGTTAGTGTGGTAGTCAGTGTGGTTATTACCAGATAAAGCCGTGTCAACTGATTTTGGACAACTGAATCTGACTAATTATGTCGCCACGCATGCACACACATACATGTATGTGTATTGATTTAGATGCCACATGGCTGTGGTATGTGTATAATCGCAAAGTTTTGAGTAACATGGTAAGTATTGAAAAACATACAAATACTAGTTGTACCCGTGGCCGGGCATGTAGCAAAGCCCGGCCGCACCCTCCCGACCCGTCGCCAGGCCCTGGCCGCACCCTCCCGACCCGTCGCCGGGCCCTGGCCGCACCCTCCCGACCCGTCGCCGGGCACTGGCCGCACCCTCCCGGACCGTCGCCT
>CALGTP010000071.1 GCA_937902105.1 uncultured Actinomycetes bacterium | reverse complement strand
GCCAACGAGTATCAGCAGTACATGATTATTCATGGTCTTGGAGTCGAGATGGCTGAGGCTTTGGCCGAACTGTGGCATAAGCGAATACGCCAAGAATGGGGCTTCGTCAATGAGGACGGTCCGTCCATCGGTGGCTTGTTCCGCCAGCAATATCGTGGTGGTCGTTACTCATGGGGCTACCCCGCATGTCCTGACTTAGAAGATAATGCGACAGTGGGTCGCTTACTTGAGGCTGGGCGTCTCGGCATTGAAGTGAGCGAAGAAACTGGCTGGCAATATCAACCAGAACAAACAACTTCGGCGATCATTTGCCACCATCCGCAATCAAAATATTTTGTCGCCCGCTAACACTTGAGACGAACGGGTTGCTAGACAAGAAACATGCGTTTACTTTTTCGAGTTGCCACATCTCTACTTGTCACTGTCGTTGTCATCTATGCCGGAATTTTCTTGTGGACTAAAGTCATTCACCCTGCCGAAGACAAACTCAATAGTGACGACCTCACGGCAGTCGTCACCGACACCTCTCCGCAGGCGACTGACTCGGCACTACCGTCTGATGTCTCGGGTGTCTGGAAAGCCACGACGAAGTCCACGCTTGGCTATCGAGTCAAAGAAGTTCTCGGCGGCCTTGACGCTATGGCAGTAGGCCGCACTGACCAAATCACTGGCGAACTAGTGATTGAAGCAAGTCGTGTCATGGCAGCAACATTCAGCGTTCAAGTCGAGACCATCACCAGCGATAGTTCCAAACGGGACAATCAGTTCACAGGAAATATCATGGATGTCAGCACCTATCCAACAGCTGATTTCGTGCTCACGACGCCCATTGATTTCCGCTCCATCCCCTTGCCTGGCGTCCAACTCACAGCCATTGCCACGGGCGACCTGACACTTCATGGAGTCACACGCTCAGTCACTTTTGAGGTCACGACGGAATATGCAAGCAATGTCATCGGAGTTCTTGGTTCGATTGATATCACCTTCGCGGACTACGGCATTGCTAATCCGTCTAATGCATTTGTCAGTACTGGCGACACCGGACTTCTTGAATTCGTACTGGCCTTCGAGCGTTAAGCCAACCTTCAGCGCTGAGGTTGACTCCGGTCCCAAGCATCGGAGAGAGCGGCGTAACGGCCCTTGAGTTCGACAAGTTCAGCGTGTGTGCCCAGTTCCACGAGTTCTCCGTGATCGATGACCCCGATCCGATCAGCACGACGAATCGTTGAGAGACGGTGCGCCACCACAATCACGGTTCGCCCAATCATCAAACTTTCAAGAGCATGCTCAACGACGGCCTCAGTACCTGGATCAAGATTTGATGTGGCCTCATCGAGAACAAGAACCGCTGGGTTCACAAGAGCAGCACGCGCCAAAGCGATCAGTTGCCGTTCGCCCGCCGATAATCGAGATCCCCTCTCACGAACATCGGTGTCAAGTCCCTCTGGGAATTCAGTAAAGCGTTCCAATGCACCAATGGAGACCAAGGCCTCTTCAATCTCGCCGTCACTGGCTGTTGATCGAGCAATACGGATGTTTTCGCGAATTGATCCAGAGAAACAAAAACCTTCTTGGGGAACCACGACAATCCGTCGTCGAAGGTCCGAATTGGATGCTTGCCGTAAATCAACGCCACCGTACGACACCGTTCCTCGGTGGCCATTGGTCTCACTCGGGTCGTACAACCGAGCCATCAACTTAGCCAACGTAGATTTACCTGCGCCTGTTGGACCCACCAGTGCCAAGCGCTCACCATCAGCCACAGAAATAGTGACATCTTTCAACACTTCACGATCATTTCCGGCATAGGCGAAGGTCACATGATCAACCACCAGTGCTCCACGTGTTGACAATTCTGTGGGGTGCGCTACTTCATCGACATCGGGCACAGCGTCAATAATCACAAACAACTTGTGAAGAGCAGCCGTTGACGATTGCACCGTGTTGTACAACTGGCTCAACTGTTGAA
This sequence comes from uncultured Actinomycetes bacterium, assembly GCA_937902105.1. Taxonomy (GTDB): domain Bacteria; phylum Actinomycetota; class Acidimicrobiia; order Acidimicrobiales; family Ilumatobacteraceae; genus Casp-actino8. The sequence goes on along the minus strand of CALGTP010000071.1, from coordinate 10,339 downwards.
CAGGATCGAAGAGGTTGGCTAAAAGCAACACGAAGGCCGTGACTGTTCCAATCGTTGTTGTACCTTGATGAACCAAGTAGCCACCGAAGCCGATGATCGCCCCCGTGGCAGCGATTCCAGCGAATTCAATAAGCCCAAAATACCAAGTACTAATTTTTACGCTGTACATGTGCGAGTCAAAAAGCGCACGATTGGAGAGGCGGAAACGCTTCGAACGATTCGCTTGCTGCCCGTAGGCCTGAATCACACGCACGCCCGTGATTCCTTCTTGCAACGTTGACAAGTTGTTACCCACATTTTCGCGCACGTCAAGATAGGCATTATTGGAAATTCGTTGAAACTTGATAGAGGCAACGATCAATACCGGCAAGACCACCATCGCCACAATCAGCAACTGCCACGAAAGGACCGCTAACAAAGCTGTGGCCAGAATCAAGAGCAAGAAAGCCGAGACGAACTGAAGTAACCCAAATTGAACGAGTTCACTCATTGACTCAATGTCAGCAGTCATCCGTGAAACTAAAACACCAGCTTTTTCGCGATCAAAAAAAGCCATGGATTGCTTCTGAAGTTTGCCGAACACCGTGATCCGCAGTTCGCGCAGAAAACCTTCACCGGCACGGTTGATGGCAATAAATTGCATGCGTGCTGTGATGTACCCAACGATCACGACAAGTACATAAAGTGCCACGGTGCGGTTGAGCGCCGACCCATTCTTGTTACGGATCCCATGGTCAATGCCGTAGCGAACCAAAGTCGGACCTGCCAATGTCACCAGTGTGCCCACGAAAACAAAGCCCAGCGCAGACAGAAATAAACGCCGTTGAGCACGAGCCATCACAAATGCCCGTCGAAGAACCTTCAGCGTTTGTATGCGATCCAATCGATCCGCTTCACTGACTGCAGACATCCCCCACATCAGTTATCCACCTCAGAATCGCCGTCGCTTTCTTGCCAACCAGCAAGAACTTTCTGATACCGCTCGTCGTTCAAAAGTAATTCTTCGTGAGTTCCTAGAGCGACGACGCGACCTCCATCAAGCAAAACCACGGAATCGGCCAGGGCGATAGTTCCAGCGCGATGGGCGATCACAATTGTCGTTCGGCCCTTCATCACAGTGGCCATGGCTTGACGAATTTCATGCTCCTTTGACGGATCCACGGCCGATGTTGCATCGTCAAGCACCAAAATTCGTGGGTCCGAAACTATGGCTCGCGCAATGGCGATTCTTTGACGTTGACCGCCAGATAAGGAGTATCCGCGCTCACCAAGAATGGTGGCATATCCGTGAGGTAATTCGAGAATAAAATCGTGCGCTCCGGCCAATTTGGCAGCGCGTTCAACAACTTGCGGACTGGCATCAGGTTGGGCAAAAGCTATGTTGTCAAAAACTGAATCGTGAAACAAAAATGTCTCTTCAAAGACGATGCCCACTGCAGTCCGTAAATCGTTCAGTGACAATGAGCGGATGTCAACTCCGTCGATTTTGATTGAACCTCGTTGGACATCGTGGAAACGTGTGAGCAAACGCACGATCGTGGATTTTCCCGAACCCGTGGCACCCACCAAGGCCACCGCGCTACCTGGAGCAACACTTAAGTTGAAGTCATCAATAATGGGTGCGTTATCTCCATAACCGAAGATCACATCATTAAATTGCAATTGACCGACGGGTTGCGTCTGCGATCCACTAGGAAGTTCCAGTGCAACGACTGGATCAGTAATCAAACTTGGTGTATTCAACACCTCATTGACTCGCATGAGAGCGACTGAGGCTCGCTGCCCGAGTGCCACTGTCATCGCTAAGTTACGTAACGGCCAGATCAGCATGGTGATGTAGGCATTAAATTTCACTAAATCACCCACGGACATCTGATCATTGATCACTCGATGACCACCGATACCGAGAACCGCTATCAGGCCGAGCGAAGGCAAAAGATCTAAGGCCGGCAAGAAACGACTACGAATCTTGGCGGCGATCAATGAGACTTTCCAGATGTCATCAGCCTCTTGAAGCAGTTTGTTGGCCTGAACTTTTTCAGCGCCGAACCCTTTAATCACGCGAACTCCAGCGACGCTTTCTTCAACGACGGTCGCTAATTGCGCTTGCTCTTGTTGCACCTCTAACACGACAGGATGGATATCACGCGAAAAACGACTAGCAAGAATAGTGACCACTGGAAGTGGCGATAGAGCGACCAAGGCAAGAACAGGCTGCGAACTGATCAGCAGCACGACGATAGCGATGACCATTACCAAGTTAGACAAAGTGATCGGAATCATCACCACAAAGGCTTGCAACTGCTGTAGATCGGAGGAAGCACGACTCATGATTTGCCCTGTTTGCATACCGTCGTGATATCCCACGTGCAAGTGCAACAGATGATCAAAAATTTTCTCTCGCAAACGAGTCTCAATCCAACGACTTTCGCGGAACGCGTACCAGCGACGCAGAGATGTGAAGATTCCGGCGATGACACCAGCCCCAACAACTAGCCCCGACCAGAACCACAAACTTTCGCGCCCTTCAATGCCGCGGTCGATGCCCATCTTGGTGAGTTGCGGCACCGATACTTTGCCTGCCGCCCAAAATACTCCCACCATGACTCCAAGAAGTAAGCCTCTCTTTTGCTCCAAAAGGGCTGTCCTGAGCAATTTCCACCCCAGCGACGAATCACTGAGGGGTTCTTTTGCTTCCACTACCACGGTGACAAAACTAGTTCCTGCATCCGTCGTTCTCCCCATTGCGAGCCTCTTGAATCCCTGCCACACCCGTCAGGCATTCTTCATTCATGGATATCAACCAGCACATATCGGTGACCCCTACAGAAGCACCAACGCAATTGCAGTTCAACGGAATGCACACCCCACGACCTGTTCTCAATCCGCGTTTTATCTTGTCCGATGAGATATGTCGCAATGGATTGCGACATATCGCCGAAATCCGTCAACGACTATTGGCCAGCGCTCAAGAGAGAGCCGCTTCATCAACTGGCACTGGGTGATAAAGCTTTCACCGATTCCCAGTAGTTCAATTCTGGGTCGAGTCCCAAAATTGCCAGGGAACTCGTTGTCACACCATTGTCAAAATACTGCTGGATCTTGGCCCGACACTGAGCCGGTGATCCGTGAATCAAGATGTCATCAACGACTTCGTCGGGTATCGCTGCCAAAGCAGCCTTGCGATCTCCCGCCTTCCATGCGTCCCACATACCTTGCAACTGTGGTCCACGACCTAACCAGCGATGGAACTCGGCGTACACCGGAACATTCAGATACGCAGCAATAGCGAAGCGTCCAGCGGCGCGCACAACATCGGTGTTCTCACTCGGGCAAACAAAAATACGCGCCACGATTTCTCGTTCTTGTCCACCAGCCGCGCCGTTGACAACCTCTGCCACGCGTTTGACATCGGTCGGCGACAACCAGTTGATGATTGCACCATCGGATTCCCGCCCCGCTAAGCGCAACATCCCCTCACGTAGGGCGGCGACCAAAATCTTCGGCTTGATCTCTGGTCGAACGCCTAATTTGAAACCATTCACTTCAAAGGTGTCATAGGACTTGGCTACCTTCTCACCAGACAGCGCATCGTTCAAAAAACGCACGACATCGCGCACCTTTTTGTACGGCTCAACAAAGGGAACACCGTTCCACTTCTCGACAATGACATTGCTACTTGAACCAATTCCAATGGCGAAACGACCAGGAGCGGCATCTGCCATGCTGGCCACGCTTTGCGCAAAACAAGCTGGCGAACGCGTATATGCAGGAACAATTGCGGTCCCCAATCGCAGTCGCGGTTCCCAAGCCGCTGCCATCGCCAAAGGTGTGAAAGCGTCGGCACCATCAGACTCGGCTGACCAAATGTCGGTGTAGCCCATATCCGCTAACTCATTGAGGCGCTCACGATGAGTGTGCAGATGACCGGGAAGTGGAACCGTCATACCGGGACGGCGAGGTAACGAGGAAGGTGCAGATGTCATGACTTCATTGTTGCCGACGACAACCCCCATCAAAGACTTGGGCTATTTCTTCGCCTTACCAGCCGCACCCGGGCCAGGCATATCGCGCCAAAAGCGCACGATGCAACTTTGACTCGCCGTAGCCATCAGTGTCCCATCCTCGGCAAACATGTGCACGAGGCCATGACCAAATCCGCGTTCAACCATATGAATCCGGATGTCAAGCAGAACCCATTCGGTCGGCACCAAGGTGCCGATTCGCAAGGTGTTATCCAAACTATTTCCACCACCGCGAATGCCCAGCGACTGTCCGACACCCATGGGAACAAAGTCGCCCAAGATTGCCAGAGTTGCGGCGTCGATACCCTCAATCACTTCAGGTATCCGCGACCACAGCAAAACTTGTCCGTCACCTGGCGTCCCATCAAGTTCTTCTATTTCTTCACGACCCTTGATGATCCGCTGATCCATACGACCACTGACCGTGCCCGACCAATCCAAAACATGGGGACGCTCCTTGCACTCATGCGGACGTGGGATATCAGTTGGCATTTTCTCCCACTGACCACTGGCCTCAAGATCACGATCTCCCAAAGCAGCATTCACAGTCAATATCTCGCGATCGCCGACATGGCAGACCGCACGAGCTTGAGTGATCTGGTGACCGTGGACTGCGAGAGTCACATCGATATCCATCACCTCACCAGGCTTGGCGTAGGACAAATACTGAGCGGTCGCCCACACGGCTCGCCGACCAGATGTACCCTCCATGGCTGCTACGGCAGCGCCTAGACCACAGCCACCATAGAGAAAGCCTCCGCCTGTTGAGATCCCAGTCACAACGGGGAGAACCCAACGATGGGGATTGTGCGTGGCTTGTAAACCTAAGAACTGTCGGCTATCCATCGTCGTGAACTCTAGACGGGGACTAGCGTCTCAACCCATGGCTGTGACTTCTCACTCAGGATCAAATTCAAATTCTGCATCAACATGGCAAGGCGATGCCTGCTCGCTGGTGGAGGCCTTTCGCTCGGGTGAACGCTCCCCCGTTGAAGAACTGGATGCCACATATGCCGCCATCGCCTCAAGCGATCTCAACGCCTTTGGACATCTTGATCAAGAACGCGCCTATGCCGCGGCGCGTTCAGCAGATATCAACTTGCCCTTTGGTGGCGTTCCGATCGGCGTCAAAGAACTTGATCAGGTAGCAGGTTGGCCAGATACCGAAGCCTGTGTGGCACTCAGTGACATCGTCGCCGATTTTTCATCGGTCATGGTTGAGCGTCTCGAAACTGCAGGGGTTGTTCTCATCGGTCAAACTACGGCCAGCGAATTCGGTGGCGTCAATGTCACGCGCACTGTGATGCATGGAGCGACTCATAATCCTTGGCAGCATGGTCGTACGCCCGGGGGTTCATCGGGTGGTAGTGCTGCCGCCGTGGCGGGAGGTCTGGTCACTTTGGCTACTGCTGGCGACGGTGGTGGATCTATCCGAATTCCCGCAGGCTTTTCTGGGCTTGTTGGATTGAAAGCCACATACGGACGCATCCCGCGCGCTCCCAAAGTTCAACTAGGAAATATCACCACTGTCACTGGTTGCGTGTCACGCAGTGTGCGCGACACTGCGCGTTGGTTCGATGTCACGTCTGGTCATGACCCGCGCGATCCACTCAGCCTGCCTTCGGTTGCGCCGTGGGAACCACATCTTGGTACTTTCACCGATGCTCTGCGCGGACTTCGAGTCGCAGTTGTCCCCGACTGGGGTGGCGCAGTGGTCTCACCAAAAATGTGGGAAGTGCTGAGCGCTCACGCTGATCGTTTAATCAAAGAGCACCAATGGAAGCGCCTTGACATTGACACAACAGTGCCGAGCATGGGTGCCGCCTGGAGTATCAGTGGCATGCTCTCCATCCACGCCCAACTTGGTGAGCGTTGGCCCGACTGCGCTGATGTTCTGACACCAGAAATTAGTTTTGGCTTAGCAAGCACGATTGAGCGTTATGGCCCTGAAGCACGTGCCCGCATTGAGTCTCGGCGGACCGCTGTGAATGAACGTATGGCCGAGATATTTCACCTCACTCATGGAGTTGATCTCGTGATCACTGCATCCAACCCTGATGTGGCATTTGCGGCCGAGGGTCCCCTGCCATCAAAATTTGGAGGCGTTCACGGAGGTGCCGGGAACAACGGTCGCTTGACCTTCCCCGCCAATCTTCACGGCAACCCGGCTATTTCCATTCCCTCGGGCTTCGTCGACGGCCTTCCCGTGGGGCTGCAAATCGTGTCGCGCCATTTCACTGAACAACTCCTGCTTGATATCGCACTCGGTGTTGAACGCAACCAACCGTGGCCACTAGTTGCTTAAAGGGTCCTAGGCGACTCAAACGCTGAAGCCGAGGCCCCGCCACTTAGGAAAATGACAGGTTTTGATTCTCGATGATCGCTGCAGTTGGGACATTTTCTACCTTCCACAATGCCTCGCCCGTCAATTGCGTACTGGACCACGATGGGTCAACTCCAGAGCGCAAGATCAAACCAACGGGGCCGACTACTTCCCAGAGGACTGCGGCATTCGGACCATGCCATCTCACTGCGAAAGAGACCCTATGTTGCGCGCCAACAGCAATGTCGTGGACCTCAAACTGCACTCCGAGACGATTGTGAGCAATGCCGTCAGGTAACAAAGTGGCGACATTCTCATCAGTCAACAGTGCCAGTTCATTTTCAAGAGATGTCAGATGAAAGAGGCCGTGAGCGCCATCATCATTTTTTTGAGCAAGCATTTCAGCCAGCGATTGACCGCGCAGCGATAATACCTTGGCAAGCAATTTGGAGAAATCGGACACTGCTCGCTCCTGATCCGTTCCTAGTAGAAACAGTGCGCTACGAAATCCATCCATTGCAAGAGCGCGAGAAATTTTGTTGCGTCGTGTTGCCCGCGCAAGAACCTCAACAGCCCCGGCAAGGTCAACAGGATCAACCTGTGAAAGAGACATACGTTGCAGTTCACGCTGACTGATTAACCAACGCACACAATCTTCACCATTGGTGAAAACATTCGGCGCAGGAGACAACGCAAGTTCAGAACGTTCAGCGACTATGACATCACCTGCTGGGATGCTTTCAATGACATCGGGAAGGTTGAACCTAGATGCGCTATCACTCAGAGCGACCCAGCCGCGGGCCACTGAATCATGATTGGCGAAATCTTCAATGTTGATCGTCGGGGATGACCCACTCAACACCAAAGCTGCTCGCACAGAGGTGCGATGCCCCACAGGAAGGACCGTGGGAACTTGATCAAGTTCAAGACCAGGAGCCGGCCATTCGCCGCTGACGTTGCGAACAGCAACTGGGCGCGAGACCAACAGATCGTCGTGACTGATCGCAACTGCCACCGCCATAGGTGAATCATTTTCAAACTCCATCATCAGCGCTGACGAACCCTGTCGCCCCGATGCCACCCACAGTCGTTGGATAACATCGCCACCCGGAACTCGCAATCGAGTCTCTATAACTGGTGTGCCTGAGACCGCCGTCTGCCGAACAGCAACCTCATCAGCTGGTGTGTGCCAACGATCATCGGCCGCCACATACCATCGAATCGGCGACTCATTGCCCAACGGATAAATATCGCCGGCCGGCGTCACATTGGCACGCCAAGGATGACCAAGAATCCCAATCGTTCGACCGCTCATGTCTCGGTCAGTATCTTTATTCTCCGTCACTGTCACTTCTCCGTTGTCGTTGCACGAATGAGCGCACAGCCTCAACTGCTCTTCGCTCTTAGTGGCATGCCACCCACCATTTGATCAGGAGTCGGTATGTGCATCCAAGACCTGCGTGCCAAGTCAAGCACCGTCAGAGCCCTCTTGGGTGCTTGTGCGACCATTGTCATTGCGATGGTGTCATTGCGATGACCGACAGAGCTTCTGGCTCGCCCTCGCATCTGATCCTGAACGGATACGCCGAGGTGCGCAACGAGTCGTAGGATTGCAACGTGGCTTACCGTGTGGCACTTGTCGTCCCGATTCGTGGGTTTGACGATGCCAAAAGTCGTTTGAGCACGATCCTCAGCCCTCAGCAACGCCGACAATTGGCTCAAAATTGTGCTTCTCGCGTTCTCGCTCGCTCAGCAGTGTGCGACCGTTATGTGGTGTGTGATGACGATGAGGTCGGCAACTGGTCAACCTCGCTTGGAGCCATTCCCATTCATGTGACCACGCCTGGATTAAACCCATCGCTCACTCAGGCGGTACGAATCATCCTCAGCCAACACCCTGTGGATTTTCTATTAATTGTCCATGCCGACCTGCCATTGCCCGATGGTCTTGATGCGATCATCACCAAGATCGTTGACGACTCGGTCACGCAAGTGACTCTGCGTCACGTGCTGATCGTGCCTGACCGCCACGGTGACGGCACAAATGTGCTTGGTCTCAGTTCGCAGATTGCCGCAGAGTGGGAATTTTCCTACGGACCAGGATCAAATAACGCACACCAACTAGTTGCCGAGCGACTACACAGTTCACTCAAGGTTCTCTCTGACCCACATCTCAGTATTGATCTTGATACCCCTGATGATCTTGCGCACAGCGCCGTGCGTGATGTGCTGTCATTGTTGATACCAGATTGGAGCCCAGATGACATCTAGTAACGAACCCGGTCAACCAGCAGCAACCTCTGTCACGATGATGCGCACGAGCGACCTACCTCGTCCAGATGTGGCATTGGCCATCGGTGCACATCCCGATGACATTGAGTTCGGTTGCGGAGGCACCTTGGCGAAATGGGCAGCAGCAGGAACTCTTGTTCATCATCTGATTTTGACCGATGGCTCGAAAGGCACATGGAATCCGCAGGCTGACGTCGCTGCTCTCATCGCTCAACGACAAGATGAACAACGCTCCGCGGCACGCCGATTGGGAGCGACGGGCGAAGTGATCTTCATGCACCAAGTTGATGGAGACCTCGTGGATTCTCGTGAATTACGTGGCGAGATTGCTCGACATATTCGTCGCCTCACTCCCAACGTGGTCCTTGGTCATGATCCATGGAAGCGATACCGACTGCACCCCGATCATCGCCATGCCGGATTTCTTACGTGTGATGCAATTGTCGCGGCGCGCGATCCACACTTTTTCAAAGAGCACGGAATCGCTCATCACCGACCACAAAATCTTCTTCTATGGGAGGCCGATGAACCCGACCATGGCGAAGATGTCAGCGATTTCGTGGAGATCAAAATCTCCGCTTTGTTAGCCCACGAATCACAGTTTGAAAGCACCATGAAAGCTGTTGATCAACAAGCCTTAGAACGATTTGCTGAGCGGATGAAACATCGCCTCGGTGAATTGGGTCAGCGAATCAACCGTCCGGCAGCGGAGATATTCAAAAAGATCTCAGATATCTAGTTGCTTCGTTTACTGGGTGCACCAGCAAAGGCTTGGGCGACCGCCATCCACGTCTCAGCACTCTCACCAATAATTTGCAACCGCGATTCCTGCAAACTCCGACGCTGAGTGACGACCAAACAGAAATCCAATGCTTCGCCCTGAACTCGGTTTTTGGAATGCTCGTCTCCCCAACACCACTGCTCCCCTTGAGGGCCTGACAGATCAACTCGAATCGGCGAAACATCTTCTGGTAAGGCGTTAATTGCAAGACTGAAAGCCCGCGCCCCGACACCGATGTGAGCCACATGGCGCAATCGATGCGTTGGAACACGAGGGTGACGCAGAGCTACCCCAACATCTTCGCCATGCGCCCAACATTCCATTAAGCGTGCCGTCAAAAAGGATCTCACGGACATCGATGGGCCATACCAAGGGACCCTGACTGTTGGATCAACATACTCGGCTGCTGCAATCAGTAGACAACGAGAATCACGCCAAGCACTTATCAATTCGTGAGGCGCTCGTGCTCGCCCAAAATCAACCGAAGCATCATGGGGCGCACGAGCCATCAAATCTTGGCGATCAACGACGAAAGACGCTGGGTCGCTGAGTGCCATCGCAGCGCGTTCATCAAAAAATTGCAGGTGGCTGATCTGGTCTGCCACGCTCCATCCCGCTGACGGAGTCTCGGTGAGCCACGCATCGTCACTCAGGAGAGCAACGACATCATCGAGCGAGTCCTGCTCGGCTCGCAGATCGTCAATCATCTCCGCCATAGACATCAAACCATGTTGTCAGATTCGACATCGATTCGACTTGCCCGGGAAATAGAACCGAGCGGGGGTTGCCCCCCGCTCGGTCAGTTCCGCTCCCGAAATTGAATGGGATCAAATCACTTTTTCTTAGCTGCTGCCTTCTTTTTTGGAGCTGCTTTCTTAGCTGCCTTCTTAGGGGCTGCCTTCTTAGCTGCTGCCTTCT
>CALGTP010000070.1 GCA_937902105.1 uncultured Actinomycetes bacterium | reverse complement strand
CCCCCGTTGTGGCGTACCGGTCAGGTCAGGTTGCCGTCTATGCGGGAGAATTGGAAAACGTTGGCGTTCGTTGAGGAGATGTCGTCTTGGACTCGGAACAAAAAGAATGGCACCGATCTTGTGATGGCGCATTGGTTCGCTGAACTACACATGCCACAGTTACGCCCTATGGTCGCCCCGCCGCGTAGTTGGCGGCCTTCTTGGTTCGTGGCATGATACTATAACGGTTACTTTGGATTATATTGGAGATGTGTGCGTACAGTTGAAGAAATAGTCGAACTCTACAATCAGAGGCGTACAGCAGCAGGACCCGTACACGGGCAGATGCGCCGAGTGCGCGAACTAGCAAACGGCGACGTAATCGTACCGTTAAACGAATTAGACAAAAACGCTAAAGCCTCGGTAGCGAACCTGCTCGTACAAGGACTCGATCAAATGTCCATGCGCGTATCTAGCACGATGCCAACCCCATACTTCCCACCAATCAAAGAAGGCTCCGAACGGGCCAAATCTTCGGCACGTCAACGACGCAAAGCGATGCTATCCATCTGGGATGAAAACAAAATGCAAATGAAAATGCGTCGCCGCGCACGACACCTACTCGGCTACTCACAATCCGCTGTAGTCCTAAAACCAAACTTCCGTACTTTGACACCAACATGGACTGTACGCAACCCGTTAGACACATTCGCCGCACCGGTAGATGACCCAGACAATATGTTGCCAGACGACTGCATCTTCACTTTCCGCGCATCAGCATCATACCTACTGAAAACTTATGGCTCAGAAATCACAGATCAACTACGCATGGGCAAAGTGAACTCCGACAGCCGATACACAATGCTCGAATACGTTGACGCAGACTCGTTGCAACTAATTGTGTTGGGTGCCGAAGACAACCCAGGGTTAAACGTCGCTGAACGCGCAGGTTTAGACTCAATCGCTTTAGAGTATGTACCGAACCGTACCGGTATGCCACTAGCAGTAGTAGCAAACAGGATCACACTCGACAAACCGCGTGGACAGTTCGACGGTGTGATGGGAATGTATTACACACGCGCACGACTACAAGCATTAACCGAGATCGCTATTGAGCGCGGCATCTTCCCTGAAGAATACCTTGTTGCCCGTGTCGGTGAGAACCCTGAGATATTGCAGTTAGCTGACGGCAAAAACGG
>CALGTP010000069.1 GCA_937902105.1 uncultured Actinomycetes bacterium | reverse complement strand
ACACATATTAGGTACTCCTCTGGCACTACTACGTTATGCATGGTACTTCCTTCTTCCCTGGGAAAACGGCATCCGTAGTGTTTGGTCACCTGACCGTACTTGTCTAATATTCGGCTGAACTCCCACGCAGATCCTCTCTTGGTTGTCATGGTGAGTGTGTCTGCTACGTTATCATATCCCATGGTATGGCCCTCATCTCTGCATTGCCCAAAGGACAATATGTTGGCTGAACACATTGGGCTAAGCTTCACCGTTCCTATATCTTTGAAATCCATCTCTTGTTCTACTCTCATACCCTCCGCGGACGAGTTGACTCCGTCGATGATCACTGGCTTTGCCTTCCTAACGTTGATCCCTAGTGCTTTGTTCCAGAACACACTTATTCCTCCCTGGGTATCCATCAGCACCAACCAGGGATCGCTGAATAGCGAATCACCTCTGTTGGGGGTTGCAGTTAGTGTTGACAGCGTTGTTGTATATATGTGCGCTTTGTCATCATGCATTGGTATAGGGTCGGGCATGTCTGCCATCCAAGCCTCAGCTCCTTGACGGCTCTTGAAACTCTTGTGAATCGCTCCACTGTGGCCGATCACTTTCTCCTTTGCGCCGCCTGGTCCTTCCCAGCGCTCGTATATTCCTGGCTCACTTCCTATCTTCACTGCGTACCACTTCGTTTGTGATGCTGCTGTTGGTGACGTGCATAGTTTACGCTCTGATGAATCTCTTGTACACGCCGTTGTTACTGACAATACTGATGTCTCAGCAGGTGCGGGTTCCGCTACTGGTGAAGAGAATGGTCCTCTCACCGCCGGTGTACTCATATGCGTTAGGGTAGTTGCACCACTACCCACTGTTGGAGGTGCTTCCCTGCTTGTTGTCACGAACATCCTATAGCGTTCGAGTAGCTCAATGTTGTCTCCTTCATCATCTTCGTCGAATTCACCTATTGTTAAAAGAGCCACCTTCTGCCTTTCAATCGGTCTGTCGGTAGTCATATCGCTCATGGTATCACTATTGTTCGCCTTACGCACTTCTGCTCTAAGCCTTGCCAATTCGTCAGCGGCTGCTTTGAAGCGGTTGTTCTCATGCGCTGACTTACAAGCTCGTTGGTTATGTCCACACTCTCCGCACTTATAGCATATGATTTGGTTCGAGGATCTATCGGGTGATGATCCCTTTCCCTTCCACTCCTTCTGCTCCTTCTGCTTGGTGCTCCCACCCCTTGCCGGAGATCTCTTTGGGTGCACAACTAATGTAGTGTACTCGCTGTCATCGCTCGCCGTCGACTGTGACTCTTCATCAGTCGAGTCGGTTCCTGCAGCTTGGTTACCGAGGAATACACTCTGCTTCTTCATGACACCGGTTGTCTCTATAGTTACTTTCTTCAAAATTTCGTAACACAACTTAATCGTGGCAGGGTATCCTGCTCTGCCGTATATCGGCCCATGCTTGAACTCTCTGATGGTATCACCATATCTGGTTTGGTCCAAGTTACCACAATAAATGTATACTAGATTCTTTTCACCTATGTCGGGACATCCTAGCGCCTTGCACAACCTTAGTTGATTGTGAAATAACTCGTTATATCTTGTGAGTGTGGTGCTCTTGTCCATTATCACGGTCTTCAAGTCCTCATTGGCATGATACTTCACTCTGTCTTTCTCGTCAGGCGACATGGCAGTCCCCGTGAGATGTGTTTCTATGATGATTTCACTCAACAAAGGCCAGTTGCTCTTCGTAACTGCAGCTCTGTAGTTTGGATGAGCGCTTATTTCTTCTTTCGAATCTTCAGACGCTTGTCCCATCATGTAGTGGAAAATGGAAGTGTCGTAGGACGCTATGACTCTGCACTCGTCCTTCCACCTATCGTACCGCTTAACTTTGGATGCTCTGTTTTCCTCCGGTGTGGCCCCGTCGAACAGTTTCCAATCGTCCTCAACCGGCTCGGCCGGTGAGTGCTTTTTCCTCGTAGTGAAATAAGTCCCTACTTCACCGTATGTCGTACATAATGCTAGCTCGATCTCCTTTATCCAGGGCACGTAGTTTGTCTTACGCGCGTTATCAGATCTGAATAGCTTCGCTTTCACTGCGCCCAGTCCGCTGGCTTCGGGTTTGCGAATCATGAGTATGTTGTATTCACGGCCTGTCAGCCGGACTGTTATAAACTAAATTGTGTTGAAATAATATCTCCCTATTAAGGTAATACTGATCAAACTCCCTTTGTTAAGTTAAGATTAACTGGTCAATTTAGTGTTGATTAGTGAATCAACACTATATCCTATCAACACTGACAGTTGGAATCGGAAACAGAAGTCAGACAGGACTCTCGTTTCCGATCATGTAAACCGACTACTTTACGGTAGAAAACGGCACTAAATACGTGCATACAATATCTCCTACTCTACCAGTCCGAAGATACAGGACATAAAACAAAGTGGTCCGAAGATATAAGATCCAGGTACTACGAGAGACTAATATCATCAACACACCCCTCATCTAATCGTAATGTATATCATGCAGTATTAATACGTACTCATGTAAAATATACTTATTTAAATGATGATACATATATGCTAATTAGATGAATACATCGTATACTTAGTTCTCTTTATCCCAGTTTGTAAGTGCCTGTCTTTCTCTTATAAATTCGGATCCCTGTAGCGGCTTTGTCATAGCGTCGGCGATCATCTTGGTGGTCCCCATATGCTTCACAATCACCTCTCCAGACTCTATGCGCTCCTTGATCCAGAAGTATCTGATATCTACATGTCTGGTTCTGCCAGATGTGGATTTGCCCTTGTCGATCAGTGCCATGGTGGAGAGGTTGTCCTGATAAAGCGTCACCGGACCAATGTCGTGTCCTTGGTTCAAGATAAACCGCCGCATGTGGAAACCTTTTCCCAGTTCGTCAGATGCTCCCACTAGTTCCGCTTCTGTACTTGACTTTGTTACAATCCCTTGCCGTTTGGATGATGAGTCTAGTATGGCTTGGCCGACCGCGATTGCACTGCCTGTGTGCGACTTACAGTCTGAGTGCACTCCATATGCCGCATCTATGTAGATAGACACCTCGCACCCCTCATTTCCTGGCTTGAGGCACAGTCCCCTGTCTCTGGCACTCCTCACGTACCGAATGAGCCTCCGAAGCTTGCCAAGGTCGTCCTGATCGCACTTGGTCACCCGGGTTGTAAGAAAGGCTGTCCCCACTAGGATTTCAGGCTTGGTCCGCTTAGACAGGTATAGTAGCCTTGCTGTCTGCCTGTGAAACCACTTGCTGTCTTCCTCCGATGCGAGCTCTATCCCGTCGCGCACTACGAACAGGTCCTCGGTAGCAGGCGTCTTCGCTGTACCCTCCACGCCCGATTCAGCAAGTAGAGTGTCGATGTAGCCCTCTTGGGTGATCCTTACCTCTCCCGGTGTGGAGAAGTCCATTGTGAGACCAAGGTAACTCACGATTGGCCCAGAGTGCTGCTGTACCTTCTTGTACTTTGCCTTCAGCTTGTCTGCGACGTGCTGGAGCTGCTTTTTGTCACGAGCAGTGACGAGTAGGTCGTCGACGTGTAGTACTATGGTCACCTGTGACTCTCCTACTCCCTTGTTGAACACGCAGGTCTCTTCCGGGTTTGGCGTGAAACCTATATCCTTGAGGGTTCCACAGAGCTCATCGTACCATAGCTTAGCTGCCTCCACACATCCATGGAGGGCCT
>CALGTP010000068.1 GCA_937902105.1 uncultured Actinomycetes bacterium | reverse complement strand
GTTCCTGTCGTCATGTATGCAGATTGTGGCCACCGAAGCAAGGCACATGTTGCAAAAGCAATGATGGCGTAAGGCATCAATGGCACACGTAAATATTTGACCAAGGTCAAATAGAGAGCTCGTCTTTTCGAAAGGCTGTGCATTAAGTTTGACAGCATGTTGCATCCGGCAGGTGCGCCAAAAGCAAGCACATTCCATAACATGCTACAGTCCCACAGTGTTTTAAGACCGTTGATAATACTAAATTTGCTGCCTCCTCTCCTGACTTCTTATCCTTGTTTTTCCTTAAGAACTCCAAGGTATCATAATAAGAGATTTGCAGGCTACCCCAAAGTAAATATAATTTACATGCATACTGCGTGTGCGCATGCATGATAGTTTCTATGTCGTTATGGTGCCTAATTATCGTGCCCCCTGTGTGGAAACAATATTGTGGTATTGTTTGCCAAGGCCTAGGCATAATAAGAACAAAAACTAACAGGGCCTGTGCCCCAACCCAAATTTATTAAATCATAAGAAATCTCCAGACCCTGGGCCCCAGTATCATGTATGTTTTTCTTATTATGGCCCCATGGGACTGTGCATGCCAATCTGGAACATGTTGCAGTTGAACGGCGCATGGATCCTTAGGGCCCCTATCAATCCAAGCCAGCAAGACGCGCTGAGCTGGCTCACAGGCACCAGTGCAAGCTGCCTTGTCGAAGGGAGGGCCCATGTCTACTGGCTAGTTCAAAGACTCACAACAAACAAAAAAGTGGGCCTCTAGAGATTCTGACAATAGTGATCAAGGCCCTCAGAAATCTGAAGGAACTCCAAAGAAAACTAGTTGATTCCCAGGGCAGTCCTCTGCCAGCCCTGGCCCTGCTCGTCAGTATCTCCTTTGGAGGTTTGCTAGTGGTTCATGGCATGCCTACTGGTCCAAACAGTTTCTGCCTGCATCCAACTCAGAAATCAATACCTCAGAATCACGCAAGGGATGTTGGACCTCCAGAACAAAAGTAAATGATCAATCCATCAACGGAAATAATACAAGCGGATCCTCTTGCCAATGCCCCTAAGGCGCCCAAGAAACAGAGACATCATGTCTTTATATGGCTTAAGGTAAGACAGCTTGCTGGGAACGCATCAAGTTGCCAACCCAGCTATTCTATAGCATGGATGGTCTGGGAGATGTAGACAGGCAGCTTCATGCATGTAATAGCTTGATACCACTCGGCGCATCATGTTGAGCTATTGAGCTATATTAGGCCTGCTGTTCAATTTAGGGTTATCTGTGCCAGTCCGTGCTGTCAGTAAGCACATAATTTGAACATAATCTGCGCGGCAAAACGGGACCATGATGCCCTGAACGGTGCCATGGTATCAGCATGCTATTAGCATGCAGGTGAAACAAAACAAGGAGCTGCGTGTCATGGACAACCTGCCAACCATATAAATCAATGAATAGCAATCAATGATATCAGTTTGAGTCTTTAGGCGGGTGGGACTGAGCATAGCTCACTATGCGAACCTTGCCATCCTTTTGAACTGCTGGGTAGATATGTGTCAAGACCCCTTTTGTTACGATGACATCACCAGGATCAGCTGAAATGGTCAGGGGCACTGCCTCGAACAGCTTCTTGTCCTCTTCCTGTAGTTAGTTAGCTTGGGAGACCGCATAACTTGAAAACTAGATCATAATTTCAAGAAACATACAGATAGCTGGAGCCGGGCAAAAAACACATAAATCAGTGCCAAGCATCTGTCAGTTTGTATAATGCAAAGTCTCCGTTGCCAGTTATGACGCACTTCTTCTTCCATTGCTCCATTAGCTTCTTTGAGCGGGGGATGTGTGATGCTGATCGGAGCTTGAATTCCCCTGCAGTGATGCATATCAAGAACTGCAGTGTTGGCAGTCGGCTAAAATCTATGTGCTCGCAGCTCTCCGGAGAGCCGGGGGGCTTCATGCTGCAACCCTCTGGCACACGGGAGAGAGCTGATGGGGAGCACCTATACAAACAGCCAGCCACCAGGTAACGGCAAAATTCCTGGGCCGTACTCACTGCACCCGCTGACTGGAACTTGCGGCAATTGTACCTGTTGAGATCTAATTTCAAAATGGACCTGATAATGGCCAACTATAATAATATAATATAGGATACCAGAACATCACACATTTTTTAGCAACATCTGCATATTTCTTGACATCAGGAAAGGCGAGAGCAAGGGATCAGCCAGCCATCACAACAATATCTCAAAACTGATACCAGATGCATTTTGCCGGTGCCAAAACATTCATCCCAGCCCAGGTTGTTTTCGACTCCAAATGAATCACAATTCCAATCATCAGTAGAAGGGCTAATGCTCCAATTGTGGTCGAAGAGCTCCTTGAAGTCCCCCTGGTCATCCACTTCTCTCGATCCCATTTGCTTCAGTACGTCCGCAGTATATGAGCGGACAAACTCCTCAAAGGCAATGACAGCAAAAGACGGCACTACTTGTCTCAAGGCTGACCAGCCTTTCGTGTCGAGGTCCAGCAAGACTTTATCTATGTCAAAAAACCTCCCCTGCCATGCCACCTCTTCCTTTGGTCCTTTTTTGCTTCTTTTCTGCCGCGTATGTTTGAAGAGTTGATCTCCTTCTTTGCTAGGACAGGTGCTGCTCAGTGCACTTGCCGGACTCACTGGTTTGCCTGCAGGGCTCGACCGACTCTTTTTACCATTCCTCGAGGTTTTTATCTTGCGACTCTTTTTGGGCGCAGTGCTCGTCGACGGAACCACGTTATCATCAAGCAAGTCCTTCCTCTTGTACTTCTTTCTCCTCATCTTGCGCTTCTTTGTTCTGGGCGGCTTCTGATCAGGCACACAACTGGGCTGATCCGTAGTCGCATGCTTACTCATTGTCCAGAGGGTGTGCTTACGAAGAATTCTGCGGCCAAAGCATTCCAGCATGTGCTTGGTGGCATTGGTGGATCCTTGGTACCACAGGATGAAGTCGTTAGAAGATTTCTGGCGTGTGTAGCCTTTGAGATAACCTGACCTTCATGTCCTTGTCAAGGTATCAAAAAATACTGTTTTGCTGATCCCTGCTTAAAAATACACACATTAAAGAGGTGTGCAAAGGATAGTCAAGTTTCTGCCTGTTAGCAAGTCTTTCCTGCAGCATCTTTTCTGTCTTGTCAACAAACGGTTTTTTGACTTCATATATTTGCAGCATCCAAGTTGTAACAGGAACTGCCATCTTGCGAATTCCAACTTTGGCCAAGTAGATTGTTCAATGGCTGCAGGCTCCCCTGGTGCGGTGGAGGCAATTGCTAGCTCCCCTGGTACGGTGGATGCAATTGCTAGCTTCCCTGGTACGGTGGAGGCAATTTGTTTTTGCCAATGCGAAGGCAAGCTGCTGAAAAAGTGTTCCTTTGAGCCTCTTGGTGAGGAGTGGACTGAGACATGTCAAGTGCAGTAATTGAGCCCACTCTGAAAAATGGGCGTCATAAAGGCTAAACCAGGGAAACATAGTTTTTTAGTAATCAAGAAAGTGCCCGTGTGGATTGAAGTGCATTGATGTGCTAAGTGGTGGGCTCGGAGGCCTTTCCTCCACTCAAAAAAGATGGGCGTGATGTAACAATCCAGCAGAACAGTTGATTAATTAATGCGCTTGCTCATATAAATTGACTTTCCTATTTATCGAAGATGTGTCGCATTGAAGAATACATTGAAACATAGGGT
>CALGTP010000067.1 GCA_937902105.1 uncultured Actinomycetes bacterium | reverse complement strand
CATCTTTTCCGCATCTGGTCCCGTTCTCGCTTCCAGGTGAGTTCTCGCATGTACACTCGCTGTTTCTCCCGTGCCAATAGGTCACTACAACGCTTCTGAGCTTTCGCACCTCCAAAACAGACCCACAGACCTGACCCCCCACAATTCAGCTTCCGTTTCTGCCCACACCCCGATTCTGCTGCGCTGGTCGGTTCATGGACCACAATTCCCAGCTCTCCCTTGCGCACCGTTCCGTCCGCCACCTCGGTTTCCAAGCATACCACACTTCCCAAGGCGTAGCCACCAGGAAGACGATATGTCTCTCTTGGAGTAGTTGTTACCCGTTGGGCTAGTTTATTCCGTCGTGCTTTCCTTTGGGCCACTGAGGTCACCTCACAGTCCGGCATAGAGCGGTCTTCAGTTGTAGTCACCCCCGCTAATTCTGGTTCCTCAATAGGAGCCTGCACCCAAGAGTCATTCAAATCGGGAGCCCGTCGCTCAGCATTACTTTCTGCTGCCTTGTCTAGGGGAATCGGTGCCCCTAGGTGATGCTCTGCTGCTTCCCCCCCCTTGTATTCCGCCTGAGTAGCCTGTGATTGACACTGAGTGCTGCCTCCCATGTCTGCTGAGACACAGCCAAGGGCCGTTGCTCGCTGCTCATGACGCAACCAGGCCTTGGCCCTCTGCGCTGTGGACCAGTCCTTCCCACTTTTTGCACTCAGCCGCTCAAAGAGCCTTGCACTTTCATCAGACTTCTGCACTAAAATACGGGACATCTGTCTAAGAGTCGAGTCCCGCCCGTTCGAGAGATCCCACCCCACGATGCCCTTCCTCTGGTGCCCAAAGCGGATCTGTCTCCTGGTCGGTAATCGAGTGCCTCGACGGGCTGTGATTTGAGTGATCTCACATGAGGACACACCCAGTTCAGAAAGCACAGGGCACCAGCGCAAGAATTTTCCTTGACCTTGGTCCATCCTGTTCCCGATGAAGAACGCTAGTAGCGTCCCCACCAGAATGTCCTCATTCAGTGACATATCGGGGCGCATCTTCAGGGTAAGAGCGCCTTCAGCGCCCCCGTCTGGTCGGACCGCCCACGCTACGTGCACCTCATCCATGGTAAATGGTTTTTTCCCCGGCCAGCATCTATCTTGAACCTGGTTTGCCATCAGCCTCGACGATGCTCTCATTTCTTCCACACTCCTCACATCTCCTCCCATGCCATTGCTCTCAAGCTCATGCCGGATGTTGCGGGATTGTCCAAAAGAGATACAAACCGAGCTCTCTCGTAACTGCACGTTCATACCCAATACTGGTGCCCATACTGATTCCACTTGCAGTCTCACTAGCCAATCTGGTGCTGCCTCAAACACTTCAGAGGTCCATTGGAGCCAATCCACTCCCTCTTCCTGACCCACCAATTCCGCTTCTTCCTTGTTGATGGCCCTGTACCATCGACGGAGTTGCCTCGTGTCAGGGACTCCCATATGGACTGCTCGGCAAACCGTCTGTTTCTCCCCGCCGGGTTGCCCCTCTGGATATGTCAGTCTGCCCTCTAGATACAATCTTCCACTGCCTGTTCGGCAGTACTCCCTTCCCCACATCGTAGCTAGACAGTGGGGTCGAGTGTCATCCCCGACCACCCTGGCCATGTCGCTCTGCCACTCTGGAAACGCTCCATTCGCGCACATGCGAAAGAGGTGCAAAGCATCGTGCTCTGATCCTCCCAGCAGGCCCCATACCTTTCTCCAACTCGCCATGTGCTGCCTATGCCACGTGTTCCTCGGTCGTAGCTCGACTGTCCTCGACGCCGTGCCAAGTGCCATTGCCCTATTCAGTCTCCATTCTTCCCCTGACGTCAGTGGTCGCCCATTCTGCTCCGTTCCAAGCGACACTACCACCGAAGAGTCTCCGTCAATGCCTGGGACCGTGCTGGCCCCTTCAAGCAGTTTCTTCAGAGCCGCAGTCGGTCTTGCGAGAAATACAATCTCCGAGGTCAGTACCTTGCACCCAGTGGTGCACCTGTTGCTGAAGTGTATTACTTCCATAAATCCTGATCCACTATCGAATCCTGCCTTGGCCAGAAGGCTGATTGCTATCTGCTCTGATGCCGCCGGTAGGTGGCGAGCCTCAACCACTACCGTCTTCAGTCCCTCAACGCGATGCCACAATCGCCTCCCCCATAGCGCCTGGTGTGCTCGCATCCATGGTTTAAAACGGGTACTCATCCATGTAGAGCCAAGGTCGGAGTAACGTTGCGCTTGGTCATCTGTTAGCCCCTCCATTCCCCATCTCGATAGACAGTGTTTCAACTGCCGTATTTGGACCACATTTCGCCTGCTGGATCTCGACTGCAGTCCCCCTGTACCTCCCGACACCCAACCTGCCGCAAGCGGGCCAGCCTCCCGTAAGTGTTCCTCCAGTTCAAGTCTGGAGCGAATTGTCTCCTCTTCAGCTTTCCGAAGCAGATCACACGTCTGATCTTCAAAGTCCTGTCCCTGTCGTATGGGCACCCTCCGCCTGTCCTGAGACCTCGCTCTAGGTGGTTCGACTATTCCTGATGATAGTGCCCGCTGCTGTTCCACTGGGCAGTACCCGTTATCTGATCCGTGCAGGTTGTTGTCCTCCTCATCACTACTGTCTGGAGCAATGGTGCATTTTGCTCTTTTCTCTTCATGCAGCTCGGGTTCCATTGCAAGTGTAGTTGTCTTTTCCACTTGCATTTCATCCTCGTTCGCGTGTCCGCACTTTGTTCCGACTAGAAACTGGTTCAAGG
>CALGTP010000066.1 GCA_937902105.1 uncultured Actinomycetes bacterium | reverse complement strand
GATTTATACGAGATGTAGTTGCCTTATTTGGAAAGCGAATTACAGGTTACCCCGCGCCTCCTCTTCGCAACCAACAGACGAGCATGGTACAGAGACCAGTACCTCTGGATGGTGAGACTCTCTCTCTGCCAATTAGACCGGGCCGCGCCGGACTTGATCACTTTGTTGAAGCCCTCAAAGCCAAAGCACATGTACCCCCGTGGCGGGCCATATCGCCACGCGTCGCCGGGAAGATGCGTGAGGAAATGATGCTTCGGGCGGCTGAGGCCGGCATACTCGGGCACGGCGGCAAACAGCGTTGCATGCTCGACCTGATAGTCATCCAAGAGCTCAATGTCGGTCACTTTGAGCTCGTGCTGCACAGCCAACGTGAACAACTGCACCAGCTTGACCCAGGATGCCCACGCAGGATGGGCACGCATCGGCTCGGTTAGAAGGGGCTCGAGCACCTTGATACTGCAAGCAGGGGGCGGGCAAGTTGTCAGCATATCATATGTGGGCAGAACTAGCAAGTGGCGGGCGGCTCACCTGTGTAGCGCAAAGTGCATGCACTGGGATCCAGTCATGCGGAGCATTGCCGAAGATTTCGGCTTGCCGCCCTTAGCACCCTTGGACAGCCCTTCGTGTAGATCAGGGATGCGCACGTCTGAAGGCCAGCTGTACCTGCGAATGGCGAGGTTCAGGTCTGAGAGCTTGAGCCCGAGCTTGAGGAAGATGTAGATCAGCCAGGCGCCCTCATGGCGCAGAAGCCCGTCGGGAAAGAGGTGCAACAGATCCTGTGGTGCAATGTTCGTCGGGTCGATCAAGGGCACCAAGTCGGGATGGAATGCAAAGTAGATCTTGTTGAGGCCGTTGTTCTTCATGACCTGTTCGCGCCGCGCGCCGCTCATGCCTACGAGCGACCGCAACAACTGTTGCAGCTCCTGCCAGTTGCGCAGGGAGAATGCACGCCGTGCCGACTTGCACGCTCCAGACGCCGGAGCCTGACTTTTGTGCCACGAGAACGGACGACCAGCCTCTGCATGCTTGCTGTTGTAGAGGCACGCGCGGCAGAAGACATGCGCGCTCGCGCTCTCCACAGTTGGAAGCAGTGACTGTGCTGCCAGGTAGTCAGCTGCGACAATGATGATCCAGGCACGGAGGCGTACCTTTTTTGGAAAGCCCGGACGCTCGTCATCCGGGATGTCAATCCAGACACCTTCGTGCAACAGCCGCATGTCAGCGGCAAAATTGGGCTCGTTGTGCTTCACACCTTCTGAGTCCACGCCGCACAGCACGCGGCTCATGCCGTGGCTCTTGTACACCTTGGCTCGCGACATCACGGGCAACAGGATGTTCTCCGGCCTAAATCGCTCTTCCGGCGGCAGCGAGAGGATGGCCACTTGACAGCCGCACTGCTTATGTTTCCCTCGGGCTGTGCCAAGTGGATTGACCTGCAAAGGGTGGAAATCGTTTGATTAGGAGGGGATGCGCGTATGCAAGGCGAGGGGATGCGTACCACTTCAATGTCATCGCAGTTGAACAGCAGCGGCACTCGGAGGTCGTGCTCCTCGTCCTTGGTGGCAGGCCGCATCAGCTCGGCGTGGAACCGCGCGCCGACTGCCTTGTCGAACTCATCCAAAATATCGTCAGTCTGCGGCGACACCTGCCAGTGCTCGCCGCGTTTCCAAACGCGTGAGCGAGACTCACAAGTCTTCCGGAAGTCGGCATCGTACACGAGCTTGCGCTGCAGGAGGGACGCCATGTCGAACGAGATGACCTCGTCTTTGCCGCCGAGCTTGACGACGCGCGGCTCGATGAAGGGCGTGTTCTGCTTGGCCCTGGCGAACTCCATGTACGAGGTTGCGAGGCCGTCGAAGACGTCAACGCTGAGGATTGCCTTGAGCTCCTCGGGGGTCATGCCATCGCGCAAGAAAGGCAGCAGCCGCTCTGCGCGAATCGCGTTTGCCGTGGCGTCCCAGCCTCGCACCGCCTGTTTGATCTGCTTGATGTCCACTTCGTCGAGGCCACGCATGTGGCGGAGGTCGCACAGGTCGGAGGCAACCTCCTCCTGTAGCTCTGAGGAAGCGACCACGGCTTCAATGTCGCACAGAGGTGTCGTGAGCGGGCACTCACCGTCAGGGCGTGGCGAGGAGCACGGCTCGCAAACTCCGACGCACGTGGCCTCGTGTCGTGCCAGGTCCTTGTAGCTCTCGCCGCAGTCCTCGCACACGTGCCGACCATCCTGAGAGGCGCGTCGCATTTGCGTTTCGGGCGTCCAGGGACAAGTCTTTTGAATTTGAATTTTGGCCCCGCGCTTGCGTTTCCATGGTGCTTGGTGTTTGGTAATCGATCCTCAGATTTTTTTTCAAGTTTGGACAATTTCCTCGGTTGACGAAACCAATTGACCCGCAGATTTCATTGACCCAATTGGCGAATTGCGGCTTTGACCCAAACCTGTCCTCATTCAAATAATGGATGACCCGCCGTCCGTTCAATTCAAATACCCGATCGCTAGGGGCAGCTCACGGCGTCTCAAATTCAACCACATGGCG
>CALGTP010000065.1 GCA_937902105.1 uncultured Actinomycetes bacterium | reverse complement strand
TCGGAGACGTTCGTGGCATTGGTGTTTTTTGGGCGATTGAGTTAGTCAAAAATCGCGAGACACGTGAGCCTCTCGTGCCGTTTAACGCTGCTGGCCCAGCCAATGCCCCGATGGTTGAACTGATCGGCGCCTGTAAGGCGAAAAACTTATGGCCTTTTGCCCACTTCAATCGCATTCATGTCGTGCCACCTTTGACGACCAGCGACGATGATGTGCGAGCAGGCATCGCGATTCTCGACGAAGTTCTTGCCCTCGCCGACGCGCATTACGCCGGCTGACGCGTCGTGAGTGCTACCCCAAGTAGCGCTACCAGCAAACCAAAAACCGCTAAAACTCCCAAACGTTCGCTAAATAACACTGCGCCTTCAATTGTGCTCAATGCTGGAGTTAAGAAGAACAGGCTGCTGACTTTCACCGCTGCATGACGCTGCAATAACCACAGCATGATTAGTACCGCTGTGATTGAAAGTACAACGACAGCCCACACCAGTGACCACCAAAATCTTGCTGTCCAGCGCACTTCAAAATGCTCGACGCTCACAGAACCGATACCGAGAACAACAGCGGAGATCACGTATTGAATGGCAGTCCCGCGCAACAAAGGCATTGTGCCGCCGCGTGAACGTTGCAACAAAGTTCCGGCCGACATTCCAACAACTGATACGACCATCGCCACAACCGCCCCGGCGGTGATTCCGCTGACTCCTGCGTTCAGACGATCAATGACAACTGCGACCACGCCACCAAGCCCACACCCGACCCCGATCCATTGGCGCGGTCGCAATTTCTCACTCAATAACAAGAGTGCGCCGACCGAGGTGACGACTGGATGCAGACCAGCAATGAGCGCAGATAGTCCTGACGGTAGACCGAGATCGGAAGCAATGAACACGCCTCCTAAATAAATCGCGTGCATTCCTAAACCAGTCAGCATGGCCCACTTCACTTGGGTTGGCGATATTGCTGGAGCATTCGTTGCGACAGCTATCGCCCACAGAACGCCAGCAGCGATAACCATCCGCAAGAACAAAAATGTCAGTGGCCCTGCATCACGCGTTCCGTAACGCGCCACTATGAAGCCGGTACTCCACAGCAACACAAAGACAACGGGAGCAAGACGCTTCAACACAGTTGCAGGTTAGTGATTCCCTAACGCCTTTGGCTGTTTCTGATCACTGACCAGTTGGCCTTAGTTATCTGTCACGCTGGTCGAAAATAATTGACGCGAAATACATTGCCATCTGGATCTGCAAGAACAGACTGGAAAGCTCCGTAGTACGTCTCATAAGGTTCATGTAATAAGCGAGCCCCATGAGAGAGTGCCAGCGCTGTGGTATCGGCGACATGTTGATCATTCTCACATTCAAAAGTCAGATACTGATTCGTGCCTTTGGGATTTGACCAGTCTTGGATATTCAACATCTCATAGACAACTGGTGCCGAAAACCCAATAATCACGCCCGATGCATCCGCTCCCCGAAAAATATCACTACGCAAATCTTCTACCTCGGGAAGATTAAAAGTTTTGGAATAAAACTCAAATAACGCAATGAACTCGGCACTGATAAAACTGGCCAGCGAAATACTGACCTTCACTTATTCACGCCCTGACCAAAGGTTGACTGCTTCACAAACTTTGAAAAGAGATGCTCACCCGACGACATTGGTGCATGTCTTGGTTCTTCACCGGCTGCGAGGCAAGTAGGAAGACAAGAAATCATCGCGTCATAATTGGGTTGATGGAAAAATACCAGTGAAATTCTCCGCGAATCATTAGCTATGTCACGAGGTGGATTAATGACTCGATGAAGCGTCGAGACCCAACGATCATTTGTCCATTCGGCCATCAGGTCACCAATGTTGACCACGAGTGCCCCCTTGATCGTCGGCACATCAAACCACTCACCGCTCTTGGTCATCACTTGCAAACTGCCAGGACGCTGTTCTTGGCGCAATAGCGTCAAACTTCCATAATCTGTGTGTGCCCCAGCCCGCAATTGACCAGGCAGTGGAGGGGTGGGTTGATCAGGGTAGTTAACAACACGAAACATGCTGATGTGTTCGTTGATTTTGTCCTCAAAAAAATCAATCTGCAAATCCAAAGCAACTGCGAAAATACGCATGACCTGACGAGAAACCTCGCTCATCTCAGCGAAGTAACGTTCCCATAGTCCACGCATTTCTGGTAACGCCTGAGGCCACACATTGGGGGCAAAATGCGGCCCCGCGGCAGCCCCGCGGTGATAATCATCCTCGGGCACGTTGAACGGTCCCATATCCATTTTTTCCTTGAGATCACCGGGGGCAACCTCATCGAGAGAATAGGACAGACCCTCCGCCCCAACTGCCGTCCACCCACGCACCTGATCGGGGGCAGGTTGAGCGGCCGTCGCTTTAAGTTCTTCGCTCAAATCAAAAAAACGTCGACTGACGTCGTAAACCTCTTGGATGAACTCTTCTGAGACACCAAAACCGGTGATCTGGAAAAAGCCGATCTCCTCACAAGCTCTCCCAAGTTCTTTAGCCACGGAGGC
>CALGTP010000064.1 GCA_937902105.1 uncultured Actinomycetes bacterium | reverse complement strand
TTCACAATGTCCGGTCTGGCGAGGCGTCCGAGCCACAGGCATTTCATCAGGGCCCGGCAGGCCTCGCCTGCCAGCTCCCCTTTCTCGTCATCGTCAGACGAGATAAGAGAGCCCTCCGGGCAAAAGGGGGTTGAGGCGTGCCTCAACTTCTTAGCCGATGAGAAGCTTTCATACAGCTCAACGCACTGTTTGGCATAGTCAACCATGTTGAAGGCCATCGCTTGGGGGGATGCGCGCATGGCAGCATTCTCCCCCGAAGCCTCCGGAAGTTCGATCAAGTCGTGATGTCTTCCCAGCACTCTGCCAAGTCCCGCAGGAGGGTCGAGCGACACATCCTTGGTTAACTCCGCCCAGAAGCCTTCATGCTCAGCTATCGGTCCAGCCAACGTGAAGTCATCAACGTAAACCGACAGCAAAAGGCGTGTGGCGGGAAAGTAGTAGTTACCAGGGAATGTGGAGGAAGGCACGCCACCCATGTTTCGGAGGATGACGTCCAAGTGCCTTTCCCAGTGCGCGCCGGCCTCTGGGTGGCCGTAGAGCGACTTGATGAGAAGGACTACGGGCTTCACGAAGTTGTTCCTCCACCATGCAGGTCGTAGTTCAGGCGGGAGTTCAATCCACGTTGCGTACTTTGACTTTAGCAGAGCTTGAACGTAAGCCTTGATGGCGTCTGCTGTGGAGTGCTTGTGCCCCGGCAAGGATCCATATGCCAGGCAGCTGTTGAGCCCCTGGACACTGGTTGGGTTTGCGGCCATGTCTTGGTACACTGCAGCCGCACCGTACTCGTCCTTGCCAATGTCCCCTCGGAACACTATCCTCCCCTTCATCTTCCTGAGGTGCTCCGCGAGCTCTGCGAACTTTTGACTCGCTATGCTCATGAGCTGGCCGAAGTGTACTTTGACACCTGCGCGCCTCGATTCTGAGGCGACGTCGTCCCTTTCACGGACTGAGTTGAGGTCCCAGGCGCCTACCTCCTCTAACCCACGGGCTTCGGCCCGTACGGCATCGATGGCTTCAGGGCTAGAGAGCATCTCTTTTCTTGAGAGAAGCCTGGTGACCATGGCCCCAACCTCACCATCGGACGCGCCAAAGGCAGCGTTCTCGATGTCTGTGAGGCTGATGATCTCTGAGATCATAGCGGAGACCTCTGGGTCCGATTCGAAGACGAAGGCCTCATCAGCTATTCCTGCAAAAGGAGACTGGCGCTCTCTTGGCGGCTCCTTTTCGCGGTGCGTATCTTGAGTTGCGCCGATGGCATTGCATATCATTGCAGGGACATGTCCGTCGACGATCTCAGGGTAAAGCGCAGTGGCGATGGATTCGCAGAGAGGCTCAGGGTAGAAGGCCGTCTTGGCTGTACACTTGCCCTGAACTTGGGAGTGTTTAAAACCAGGGGAATGCTTGCACTTGCATTGGTTCAAGCTGTGCGCGAGCCTCTGGTCGTTGGTGACAACTCGCCAACTCTTTAAGATGGGGTTGCCCTCGTCATCTTTCATTCCGAAGTAGCATCCATCGAAAGTGCACTCGTAGAGCCGGTTCTGGATTATGAAGTCCAGAATTTCCTCCTGGATCCACCCCTCACAGCCTTTTGGCCATTCGAATGCCACTCTGCCTCCATTTTGGAGAACACGTTCAGCAACACGCCTATACTTCCTGAAGAGCTCAAGGGACGCCTCTCGGCGCTGTTGAAGCCTATGAGTGTGTGGGCGGCCGCCTTTTAGCTTTGCCATGTGTCGCCAACTACACCACACAGTACATGGGATGGACCCCCCGTAGGTCGGCGCCCGGCGAGGCGTCGACTTGTGCTAGAAGCTGTTCTATGGACTCGTTTTTGCTAAGGTCGATCCTTTCTTTGCACAGTCTGTAATGAGTGATGTTGTACTTCTCGTTTATCTTACCCATATTGGAATCTTCACCACACGCGAACTCAAACATACAACCATATCCAGCAAGTTCTCTACGTTTGACTGAACCCTCCCTTCCCGCCTTTTCTTCAAGCAGCGGCTCACAGCGTCGTGAAACTATTTTAGCTTTGGAGAGTTTGGCTTCTGCCATTAAGGCGGCTACGTCAGATTGTACTTGTAGTTCATTGTAGAAATGCATGGTATCGTTGATGATGTTGTCAATGGCATCATAGGAAGAAGTAGTCTGATGGATAGTTCGATTGTGTTTACCACGATTGACATATCCGTCGCTGTTGGGCTTAGACTTTACACAGCAATCGCATGTGGCTGCCTGGCACTGGGATGCGCGTAAGCTGCATTCACCAGCTCCAACAAGGGGCCTCTTTGGTGCCCTCAAAACGGCGGCCAGCGCAGAAGACGCGGACGGTTCCGGCTCCTCAACTGGATTGTTTGTTACTGCTGTGTCTGTTGTGACGGTTGCTGTTGTTGTTGCTGCTGGTGGCTCTGCTTTGGCTGGCGGCGGCTTCTTCTTCTTCTCCTCTTTCTCCTTCTTTTCCTCCTCGACCAGCATGGTGAACCTCTCTATGCAGGCTTTATTGTGGATAGTGGAATCGCCCGAGCATGATTTGCATCCCTCTGCAGGCGCAAACTTTATGATCCTGTCTAAGGTGATGTAGACTCCTCTGGGCTTGCTCGGGACGACGTCTGGCAGCATGTCTGTGAAGGGAAGCTCCTTGTGAGCTACCTCTGGCAGAATAGGGCTGCCTGCACTCTTAAGCGCAAGATCTCTTGCCTCTGCCAAGGGGAAGATGATGTTGTCCGGATCGCAGTACAACTCCTCCTGGGGAACGTCAATCGGCTTCCAAAAGTCGCCTGTCTTGTTGCGGTAAGCAGCATAGTCTACCACTTGGGCTACGCCTCTGTAGCGCCAGCCGCTGTCTACCCTCCAGCCCGTGAAAAGCGCTGGTGCAAGGTTGGGCTCGAGCGTGAGCTGCGAAGGACCCTTCCTGCGATAGTAGACCAACTGACCAAAAGAGTGTAAAGGCCCTGTGAAGTCCTCACCTGTTTGGGCACGCCACTGAGAGATGCTCTGATCGCAAAGTGATGGCTTGTCCAGGTTGAGGGTCATGCATGCGAAACCATAAGACAGATGATGAAAAGCATAGTCGAATCCAGATTGATACTGTATTGCTCTGACACACTCTTTCTCCTCACGGATATCTCGCTCCATCGAAGCGTTGTGAGGCCACCGGTTAGCTAAGCTTAGCTCTGGTAGCCAGGAGAGGGCCTCGACCGCGGCTGCGATCGCTGCGTCATCATCCATTTTCACAACGACAGTAGCCTTTCCTGAGGCTGAGGTCCCAGCAAAGTGCCTGAAATTGCGCTCATGCGTACTGGCATCTCCACGAGTCATTCTGTACGAAAGTCTTGCTCCAGTATAGCGGTCACGGACGACATGATGGCTAATGACACCACCATGGCCTTTTCCTCGAAGATCGGAGCCCTTGCAAATGATCACATCATCTGTTTCCAACTGCTGCAGGGGCTTCTTCGGGTCAGGCAAC
>CALGTP010000063.1 GCA_937902105.1 uncultured Actinomycetes bacterium | reverse complement strand
GACGCGGGCAAGCCAAACACCAACCAAACACGGTCTTACGCCCTCGTGGCACGAGGCTTGTGGAAGGTCTGGGACAGGAACGGAGAGCGTCAGTAGCGTCAGCATCCGACTGGAGCAGCGTTACGCGAGAGCGACGACGCGAGCAAGCCAAACACCAACCAACCACGGTCTTACGCCCTCGTGGCACGAGTCCAGTGGAAGGATTGGGACAGAAACGGAGAGCATCAGTGACGCCAGAGTTGCAGACCAGCATCGATATGCAGACCAGCAGCGTTACGGCAGAGCCTAAGGTCACCATGATGGACGGATTTGAGAAACGACGTATGCACGGCAGCATTCAATCGGCAGGCACGGACGACGCTTCGTCAGCGCAGCAGATGAAATTCTTCCAAGTGGCGGTGAACAACATGCGGCATACGCAGATGGTAATGCGCGTGCACGTTCCGGAACAAAATGTGGACATCTCGCTGTTCCACGGGGCAGACCAACCGAGCGCCAAAAAGGCTATGGCGGAAGAAATCAACGAACGACTGGGGGCGCTGCTCAAAGTTCCAGTCACGCCGCAGTCGATACGCAGAAGCTCGCTGCAACAGAATCCTGCAGTCGCCATCTTCATGGCAGATGTGACGATCATAAATCAGGCGGCCGGAATGAGTGTCAACTTCAAGCACGCCATGCAGGGTCTCACGAACTCCGGAGGATCGTTGCGCACGCTAACGGGTGAGATGGTGGACAAATGGGGGACACTCGCAACGACAGGTGGAGCTGACCAACCGGGAGCACCACGCATGTCATTCACCCTGGAGCCCAAGTCCAACGTGAATACGGAGAACACCGCACACAGTGTCGAGCTTACACCCCAGCAACTAATCCAGGCAGTTCAGGAGCTGTACGGTCGGGAGGCAGAGGGATCGCCGTTAAAAGCCTCGACGATGAATGAGCTGAGCGGGCGTATGGCGATCTACTCATCCTACGTGCAGGGCAACGCGGGCCCAACGACCTCTCTCTTCTGTGTGGAGCCTGAGCTGCTCACTTCACTGATACTCCAAATCCAAACACTGGGCTTGGTGCCAGGCAGCTGGAACAGTCTAACGGTCGCCGTCCCGATACGCACGATCGGCAGCGATGCGGCCACAGGCCAACTGAGACGAGCGCTAGGGATGGACCCAACGGGACTCCCCCCCGCCTTCACGGACGAGGAACGAAGCTATGGACGCGGGGAGTCATGCTGGCGCTACCCGATGTTCGAGAAGAGCGCAATCTGCACACCAGCCTACAATCTCAGTTGCCTGTGGTGCGGCAAAAACATCCTGGACGTCTGGATGACGCTGGCTTTCATGCTAATGGAATACTGCCTTACGAGTACAACACAACTGCCGGAGATACTACGCACGATAGACGGATGGATGGATAGGATATACGTAGCCGCCAATCGGAATGGCGACATCACACGTATCTACTTCGCGTCGACACCGGGAGAAGTAACGGCGGCGATCTTCGAGGCGATACAGGGCAAGCAATTATCATGCACCCCGAACGGAGACACAGTGATGCTGGCCTTCGGCCCAGGCAGGTGCATGGCCTGCAGACCGGAGAAATGCTTCAGCTGCGGCTCCAACAGCCACGTGCGCTCCAGCTGCCCCAACAACGGCCTGCCGTGGGCGCAGAGAATCATCCCATGCACGCTTTGCGGCAAGCCCACAGGCAGACACCACTCTCACACGATGGAGACATGCGATGCTCACCTCCAGGTCAACGATCCGGCCAGGCAGCTCGGATGCCCGGTCTGCAAGCACAGAGGCCACCAGGCGACGCAATGCCCAGTGTGGAGAGGTAACAACGGAGTTATGCACGTGCCACCCCTGCTGACAGCGGTATTAGCACAGTTCCCAGACTGGCAAATTATCATGCCCAACGCGACCCCGGTCTCGGCGGCGGGATTGAAGAGAGCCTGGTACAACACCTACCCAGTGCCGGTCAGGGTGCTCCCGGTCACGCCCACCTTGGAGACACAGACGTATGCGGATATGTTGCGCAGTTTCACGCCGTCACCAGGCACGTCGGCGTCGGACTCGGAGCGGAGCGGCAGCAGACTGGAGCGATGGACGGCCGGAGGAGGAGGAAATGAGGAGCTGGTGAAATTTGCAACGACGCTATACGAAAAAATGGATGCGGTGGCAACATTAGTGGCGGAAGTCAAGAATGTGCAGGATCTCCAGACCAAAGGCATGGAACTGCTGCACGCCTCAGCGGCAGCCCAAACGGAGGCAATCGGCAAACTCCAAAGGGCAGAGGCGAAGCACACGGCATTCTATGCGCAGCTACAGAAGGCACACCAAGAGGCAATGGCACTAAACGCTAGTACAGCCACGGAAGGGATGGAGGAGGATGAGAGAGATACGGCAATTCCGAGCGAAGACTCGATGACAGCCACCCGACAATGAGCACACTAGGGAAGATAGACCATCAAGGAGAGATCGCATGGGCTGGGGAAACGCAGGCGGCGACAGCCCGTACACCACAGAGGGAAGGAGACAAAAACGACTTGGAGGCTGACCACTGGAGAACAGCAGCACAGATGCAGGCCACATGGGGGAGAGCGCTGTGGCGAATTCAGCCCATGACAAAGCAATGGGCACAATGGAATCAAGGGAACTCGGCGGACTTGCTGGATAGGCTGGAGGCGGCCGACACCACCTGGAGCCGGGGAAAGCCTTCCTTCACAGTAACAGCCGAAGGGGAAGTAACGATGAGCTGGGGTGAGAATCAGCATGCACCCCTGCTCGTGGTGGATCAGTTCAGAGGCGACGAAGACGACATCGAACCGCCCAGCCACCCGGACTGCACTTACACGATGGTTGGAAAAAGATGGCTGAGGAATCTGACGGTACTCTGCAAAGCGATGCCAGGAGTCGACATTGATGTGGGCTACCTACACGACTATAGGAAGGCCTTACGTTTCTGTGCACAATCTGCCAGCGAGATTATGCACACTACAGCTCCGAGCAACTACTTCGCAAAAGTTGCCAAGTGGGAGCTGGCGCAGGAACCCCAACCTCAGCCTGGCACACAGGACAAAGTGATCTTCGAGGAGCATAGAACGCGTCGACTGCGGGAGGCGCAGAGAAAGCACATGTCGTGGGAAAAGAACCGCAGGAAGAGCATGATGATTCATCGGAAACGCGCCAGAGAAAGTGAGGAACAGGAGACCTTACGCCAGCAGGAGCAAGCGGACCGCATCGTGAGCTGCAGAGGGAACCGACGCCCGCGAGTGCTACAAGCGGGAACGGCAGCAAAGGCCCTGCCGATGGAAGGACTGAGCGGCTACCAGTGCAACCAAGTGCTCACGTTCAGAGAGGAAGCGGCACGCGACAAGAAGTTGCGCTTTAGCTTCGAGACAAGCAAGGAAGATGCAGCAGTACACCTCGAGCGACCAGTGGCAGCGAACGAGGCGGGAAGAACGGTGGCCCAAGCTGGCGCCAGCGGCAGTGAAACCGAACCCAATGAGGTCTCAGGCTTCCGAGCAACGAGACTGTCTGAGGGGGAGGAACCACTAATGTTCGACACCAGAAGGGAGCCTACGGGGGGAGCATCGGCCAACGACGAGGGAAACAGGAAGGAAAAAGAAGTTCACCTCGAGCAACGGAATGCAGCGGAGGAGGCGGGGGGGATGGCAGCCAGAAAGGGCACCGCCGGCAGTGAACCCGAGCCCAAGGAGGTCTCAGGCTTTCGAGCAGCGAGACTGTCTGAGGAGGAGGAAACACTAACGACAGGCACCAGTACGGAAGGCAGAGGGGGGACAGTCGACAAAGCCAAGGCGGTCGACAATGGCACCAAACCCACTCAGGCCCCACGACCGCGGACAGCAGTACGCGTAACAGAGGCGGAACCACGAGGAGCAGGGTTGGAGGCTCCGGCAGTCAAACGAAGCAAAAGTGGGACGACTCAAAACTGGACGGTGGCGCCAGAGACGGACGAAAGAGGTCGAGCGGACAGCATGCGCAGTTACCAGTCGGCAACGACAACCGTATCAGCAAGGCTAGATGCAACAAGATATCGTGGCCCGCTGCTGTTCGGTATTGATAGGGCGAGCAAGGAGCTGTACCCGCACATAGAACCGGCGGCCATGGAGAACCTATTGCAGGGACTGTACGACGCTGTGCGGAACGATCAGCAGCTCCGAGAGATAACCACCATTGAAGGGTGGAGGCGATGCGCGGCAAAGGGCCACCTCAACCATTTTGGACGTACCGTGGCGGAGAAGGTGGGCCGGTACGGAGGCCAATTCGACTGGACCAGGTGGAAGGGACCAGAGTCGACACACATGGCGCTGACCATAATGGAAAATACGGTTCAAACGCTGAAACGGGAATATCAGCAATGGCACCACCAGACGTACGACCGGCGGCACCAAGGAGGGGACCGAGCACAGGAACCGCGAGGGAGGAACGCTGACCACGGAGCCAGAGGCCGCGCCCTAGCACCGATGATTCGCACGGAGGGCTCCAAACTGGCGCATCAGGTAGCGGATGAGGTCACGCGACAGTTACGAAACGACGGGTGTACGGTTGAGGCGAAGGAGGTCGAGCCTGCACGTCAAACGGAGGACGAAGGCTGTACAGAGGCCGCACTACGTGCAACGGCCACTGAGGAGCTCAGCGATAGCATGTCCGACGAGGAGGAGGATTCACCGCAGCACGCAAACAGGTGGCGACTGCCCAGGTCGCTCGAAACCTTACTGGGGCACTCCATCGAGGCCTTCTGGTATGGCCTTTCTGCGAAGGAGACGGAGACCGTCATGCGCGAAGTGGAAGCTACAATCGGCGATGCCGCAGCGCTACTTAAGCTGGGGAACGACAAGCCAGCGTGGGGGAGCCAAGAGGCAAGGGCAATGATTGGCACCAGAGGCGCACTGCTGCGCGAGCGGCTGTGGGCGAAGCGAAGTTTCAATGTGGCGGAAAATGAGCGCATACTGAACAAGGACGACTTCCTAGGCCAGGCGATCATCGATGCGGCGATGGAAGAGTGGTTAAAAGAAAGCGGCAGGACGAGCAGAGGCCCAGAACAGGAACACGCAAAGGAGGAGCTCGACAGTCAAGCGGAGGCCGGAGGATGGGAAGCGGAAATCCCAAGGGCAACGGCGACCGATGAGCCCAAGAATGGCATGGACGACTCATTAGGCCAGACGATCACCGATGCGACAGTGGACGAATGGCTAAACGAAGACGGAGTGGCGGACAGGCCTTCAGAACCGAAACCCGCGATTGAAACGAGGGCGGACACGCTGGAGGAACACAACCCTCAGCTGGCAACGGAGAATAAGAAGAGCTCAGCACAGCTACGTCGTGGACGAGGATGCGTGGGACCGCTGGTGCGAAAAGGCAACTTCACCTTACAGGATGGTACGCAAATACAGGGGCATGTCCAGACATCCCACCGGCCAGAGAGCGCGATGCAGCAGCCGGAGGAGTGGAATCGGCACATGCTCATTTGCCAGCAAGGATGCGAACTGCTCCCGGTACTAACGCCCCCGCGTGTCAGAGAGCAGCTTCGAACGGGGGTGGCCATGTCTATCAGCTTCCACGTACACGGACAGGATGCGGCGGTAGGAGTGCTCTTCATGAGTCCGCTGGAATCAGTACGAGGAGCCAAATTGGAGGGCTACAACGTGGACGGCGTAGCAGTGCTGAAAGGCAACAGAGGACAAGGCATCGGCACGCTCCTCATGCAGGTGGCAAAAGAAGAAGCGATGCTAGCCGCACAGAAAGCGGGGCGGGAGGTGAAGGAGACGGCGCTAAGTATCACGGTGCAGGAGCAACTCCAGCGGTGGGTGTATCCCCAAGGATTCACCAAGAATGTCGAAGGCAGGAGTGTCAGTTGGGGCGCAAACTCGGCGAGCTTCTACTGGCGGCCGGACGGGCTGGATCTCGACGCAGCGCGGGAGTGGAAGTGGGCGGCGCGAGGCATGATCAACCCAGACAGCCTATGCCAACTGATAAGCGTAGTGCAGGTGCTCCTTGGCAGCGACACCTTCACGAAATACCTCAGGGAGGCCACGTGGCCCCAATGGAGAGCAGGAGATACATTACTCCGGCTCATGCTCAGACCACGCGACCCCAGCATAGAAGCACCCATCGTAAGGTCCAGAAGCATCCAGGATCAACGACATCTCTCGAAGGAGCTCATCACACGACTGTACTTCGTACTGCGCGGGAAGGGCGGAGAGGAGCGAAAAATGTCTGAGCAGCAGGACGCCCAAGAGATGCTTGCAAACCTCAGGGCAGCGCTCGATGAAGAACAGGCAGAGCAACGGCCAGTGTCCCTACAAGGAACACAACCGAGCTGGACGGAACAGTTATGGGGCGTGGAGATGCGGGCAACAAGACGCTGTATGGACTGTCAGAGTACCAGGGTCATGACCATGGGAAGGGAAGCGGAACTACGACTGGTGGCGTCAACGGAGAATCAAACGCTGGAACGGCAAATGCAGGCGCTGACGGACACAGCGGAGGAGATGGAAGCCAATCTCTGCGAATGCGGCCGACAGACTCGGTGGCATAAAGGGATGGACATAACATCCGTAGGCCGCCTGTTGTGGGTGCACATTAGCCGGAACCACGCCGACGGGACCACGCGCATCTCAGGTCGCATGCGATGCCCCAAAACATTCCAGCTACAAACAAGTCAAGGCATGATAGATCTCCGGCTGACAGGCGTTGTAATCCACACGGGCACGCCCACTGTAGTCGCCCTCCCTGATGGGCAACAGGGGGAGAGGATCGCACACGGCCACTACGTTGCCAACGTGCACTGGCTACAAGGGAGGCAGGAACGAGTGTGCCATCTAGATGACCAAGCCACACCGTACGTGGCCCCTCACCCGGACATGTACTCCTCGCTCGACATGATCCGTACGGCAGGGGGTGGAGTGGAATCACTTGCATTGTACCAATGTGACGGATGCAACCCGAGCGCATTGCGAGGAGACGACACTGGGCAGCAACTGCGGCTAAGCCTAGGCGGCCTAGGAATTACCGCACTCGACTGTCAGCAGAGAGGCCCTGGAGGTATGCTTGCGAGGGACAACAGGCACCACGATCTGGAAGAGCCGAAGAGCTGGACCATGCCCAAGACGGCGCTCCTGTCGATGCAATCGGGGTGGCGTCATGCGCTGTTGAATACAACAGAGGGTCTCGCGCCAGGTGGTCTCGGCCAGGAGGAGCTACAGAAACAGTTGGCCGCTAAGGAAAGGGCGCTTCGACAGGAGCAAGCGGGTGCCGAAGCGATAGCGAACGTACTAAAAGAACTAAGAGGCGGCATGAAAAACCGAAGTCTCTGGCAAGGCGGGGGTGTACACCTTATCACGGGGGGACACTACCGCGAGCCGCTGAGCAGTGCGACACCCATGGTAGCCTGGTTCGGCGGGACACACTCGCTGGCAACAGGACAGAGCGCAAATGTGCCGCAGACGGGAATCACGCTCGTGTTCTTTGCGGGGGAGTCGCTGCGACTTGCAGGCCTGGAAATGGCAGACGCAAGCATTGGCTGGACGTACGAGAGACTTTTGACTCAGATCCGGACATTGGGCGGGGAGAATGGCATCGGGGTGCAGTGCAGGATCACCCGACTTACAGCAGATCGCCCAGTAGTGACGTGGCCCGGGGACTGGCTCGCCTTTGCGGTTGGCGATCTCACGTCGCAAGACGGCGAACAATGCTGCTCACTTGTCGCGACCGCCTGGAGACCAGAGGCACCGCAGCGAGCTAAGGACGCCAAGGCAGCCTTTAGCAACATGCAAGAGGAGTGGGCCGAGCACCGCCTGGTACAACTAGGGTTCCCACCACCGGTGAGAAGTACGGCGGCGGCTTGGCTTCAAGAGGGCACCATATCTTGGACGAAGGACGAGCTAAAGTTTATGACCACACTGGAATCGCGGACGAAAGGGAACGGGAAGCCGCAGAGGGACGCAACGCCGGTTAAAGAGCCGAGGAAGCGCGCCGCTCCATGAGCACACCGGTAGCGCACGGGCGCACGAAGTCGCCCGGGGGTGGAGAAATGCAGACGGCGACACCCCGCATACTCGCTGCAGAACCAGGGCAGCGGCAGAGGATGGACCTTGAGAAGGACGTAGGGAGGGCGGAGCAGAGAGAGTCGGAAGAGGCGGGGGCGAGTGGCCGAACGGAGCTGCGAGATGGCGGCGGGACACTCGCGGAAGGGGACAGGGTCGGGGCGGCCGTGTCGGAGGAGGCGGAACAGGGAGGCGTCGTCGACGACGATTGGGCCTGGATGGAGGAGGAACGCAGGAAGGCGACGATAGCTATGAACGCCGCTATTCTGCAGATGCCCTGGCTATGGGAGAGAACGGGCGTACCGACCGGAGGGAGCCGGATCGAGGAGAGGGAGCAAGCACCCACGAAGACGGGAGGGGCGGGGGGCGACCTGGAGCCGCAAGAGCAGCTGTCGGGAGATGGTCACACTGATGAGGCGCAGGAGATGGAGGTGGATGGGCCGTGGGTACATCGTACGGCGCAACGCACCACGAACACCAGCTGGGCGGTCGGCAGCAACATCGCCCCGCAGCACCGATACTTAGTGCAAGAGGCATACGACTCGCAGAGACGATACGCGCCGGGAGAGGAAGTAGCGCTCATGACGGGACAACTGCGGCACCAGTATCGGATAGCGGAGGTGAGCCGAGGCACGGGCGGGATCGAAGACGAAAACTTGAGTGGCAGTAGGTTGGAACTGAGACACGGGAGTGAACAGCCGCTAACATGGGAGCAACATTGCATGATACGGCAGCTCTACACTCAATGCTCGAGGAGGCCAGGCGATGTTATCGGCCCCCGCGACATAATCCACATCCGCAGTCACCGGTCCAGGACATCGACGTACTGGGAAGGCGATATAGTAGCAGTACCCTTCATATGGGCGACAGGGCAACAGGGCTTCCGATATGCCAGAATAGGCGTGAAAGATGCATTGACCGAGGCCAGCAGTAGGGGACTCTACCAGCTGGACGGGGGAGCGCACAAATCAATGATGCTCCGGACGGGGGGCTCCTTCTACGCCATAGATCGTATCAGTCCACCGCGAGCGCGACTCGATGAGGAGGATGTCCTGGAGGTGCCAGGGCGCGGAGCGGCACGGACCCAAGATGAATGGACAGGGCCTGCTCAAGAGCAAGGGAGCGACTGGGGGAGCAAACCCACTCACAAGGACCTATGAACACGACAGGTCCGGCCGGGGTTGGAGAAACGCTGACGGCGACAGCCCGGATACTCGTTGTGGAAAGCGACTCACAACGGCAAACGACGGTGGAGCACACCTGCGAAGCAAGAGAGGAGATGCGGGAAGGTGCTACACCAATATGGGTAGGAGACGACTTAGGCCGATTGCGGCAGCCAGATGGGCAGCTGACGCGAATGGCGACTTGGAACGTCGGAGGGCGGGCCGGTACTATGAAGATGGAAGCGAAGTTGCTGACGGTGCTCGAGATGATGGGGAAGATGAGAATCCACCTCCTGTGCGTATGCGACGGACAGGCGACACAAACGGAGGTGTCTCAGGCACTGCACAAATGTGGAGCGGCTAAGAGCTTCAAAGCATACGGCTATGACGGGACGAAGGTGTTGTGGTTGGTCAGCAGTGGACTGGCAGTGAAGGTCCTCGGATGCCTTAAACCAACCGAGGGCAAGGAGTGGACCTCGGCACTGCTGCTGACGGGGAAAGGGAAGGCCCGCACACTAGTTCTCGGCATGTACGGTGTCCCAGGGGCCACCACTTCTGCGGAGGCAAGTGGGCGTCAGAAGGAGCGGCTGGACTGGGTGTCGCAGATAGCACGCAAGCACCAGGGAGAGAAGCACCAGCTCGTCGTAATGGGCGACCTGAACATGGTGCCGACACCAACGCTCCACTCCTCGCACAGCCTGGAGAAGGGCACCATGCGGATGTTCCAGCAGTTCCTGGAGGACCATGAGCTTGAAAACGCGCTCCTCACCAGGATCTCGGAACCAACGCTTAAGGAAGGTGTCTTCTCGTACTCCGACCCGTTGAAGCAAGGCCTTCCGAGATCGCTGCTGGACCATGTGCTCGTGACAAGGGGCTCCACGAAAGCAGCGGGCGTTCTGATCTGGCCGGCGCACCCTAGGCCTGATGCATGGGCGGATCATGATGCGGTCATAGCGGATATCGACCTCCGCTCGCCGGCGGCTTTGCAGGCCACGGGCCGGAAAGGACCCAAGGCAGCGCATATGTTCCCACCGTCTCAATGGCACAATCTGGGCCAGAATTCTCGAGTGCGGCAAGAGCTAGCGACCATCAAGGAGAGCCTCAACGGTGCGTGTGAGCAGGAAGTGCTCAACGACCTCTTTGATCGGTTCCTCAAGATAGGAACTCCCAAAGCTACGACCAAGGAACCAACGCCCAAAGCGAGCCGGCAAGGGCCGCTCTACCACATTCTGCACAGCATCCTGGGCCAGCTCAGAGCGGGCAATGCGTACGTTCGGCGCAGCTTACAGCGGGCGGAGCTGGAGGGAGCAGGGCAAGTGATGGTCGACCGCGCCAAGCTCGCTGCCGTTGTGTGCCGACACAAGGATGCGGAGGGTACAGGGATATATGACAATCCCGCACTAGGAGGACTACTCACTTGGGAGGATAACTGGTCGCCAGAGAGGTGGGCAGAATGGCTGCAGCAAGCGAAGGCAGCCAAGAAGTTCGTGCAACGAACTCTGAAAGCGGCACAGA
>CALGTP010000062.1 GCA_937902105.1 uncultured Actinomycetes bacterium | reverse complement strand
TACAAGCAAACCCCGGGACTTTGCATTTGACAATTACTAAGGTTGGGTCCACTGGGGCGTGCCTGGATGCTGTCCGACGCCCGAGATCTTCCAGCAGACACTTTACGAATGATGGCCTGATCTTGTCTGTGTGTTGTGGCTGTGGCTGTTTATGTACTTTGTTAGGTGATTACCTGGTAGTGCGATTTTGGTGCATGTTTGAAATGCCAAGGAAATGCGAAAACAGTTTCAGGGTTCTCTGCGGTATCTTCCCTGATATCCCACTACTCTACCGCTGGAAACACTGGGAGGGGGCAGGGTCATATGCTCTTCGAGGGATCGGGGTCAATGGCGTGCTAGTTGACCTTTTGCAAATCGCCTATTCAAAGTCTCTGCCGGATATGGAAGCGATAGCTGCCACGTGGGATGAGGACGACGCGGATTTGCAGCTGTCAGTGAAACAGGACCTGCGTGTGTCAAAGACTGTGCTGCTTTTGAAAGATCCGGCGACAGAAGTGACTTAGTAAGTTTAGGCGTGCTTGTTTTGTGTAACGGTTTTACGCTGCCAATGACAAGCTGGTGATTTGTTGGGGTGACCTCGTACCTCATTCGAAGGAGAAGCTACAGCAGTCACTTCTGATTTCGAGACCGATCAGGCACTACATGGACCAGCTCTCGTTTGTTGATACCTGCCGTGACCGGGTCGAGATTCGAGGCAAAGGTCTCCTACTATCAAGTAGCAAATGCAAGGCTACGGTGGACGAGGTAGTAAACAGCAGCATCGATATTCTCACTGGCGAATCAGGGCTTGATGTTGTGAGGAAGTTTACCTCTATCCTTGCAGCGCCGCCGGATTCCGAAATTTGGATGCCATGGTTGGGTTCAAAAGCCAGGGCGACTTATGAATCATCCGCTCATCTGGTGGTTATCACTATGGGGGAATCTTGGAGAAGACTCGTTCACAAGATGCAGAGGAAGCCGTATACTACTTTTGGTTGGGCGCAGCTGCATCCAGCAGTAGCCGCTGCTGCAATGAACACTGCTGTTGATCGAGGGCCTGGCACATGCGATGGGTGCAATCATGCGCCATTCACTGGGGTCATTCTAGACTACTTCAAAGACATGGGGAAAACGAAGGAGATTGTGAATGATATCCAGCAGGCTTTGAAAGATGGGGCATTGGTTTCTTGTGCTACTTCGCAAGCAATTGAGAAGCTCAACGCCACCATCCAAGCTGGGCAGAAGGGCTGTCCCCGAAAGGCTGCCACAGTCCAAAAAGAAACCTACATCATGGTTGTCCGTAATGCTCATACCAGCCTGAAGACATACATAGAGTCGGACGTTCTGGGAACCCATAAGCACAAAGTTCGGTGCTTTATGAGAGGGCGGGTGTTTGCACATGGCACTGCGACGCCAGTGACACGCAAGAACTTAAACAGTCGCACAAATAATAAAAAGGGCAAGTACCGAGTGTTGAAGACAGGTTCTGCTGTTCGCAAGAGGGCGCCGACTTCTACATGGAATGCCTTCATGGTTCTTGAGGGCAAACGTGGGTGGGAGGAACGTAAGTCTCTGAGTCTGGAGTACCGCGCGAAATTGAGGACTGTGGAAGGGAACCAACAACTTCGTGAACTCGCCGAGAAGATCGAGGAAGAGAAGCAACGCTTGGAGAGCACAAC
>CALGTP010000061.1 GCA_937902105.1 uncultured Actinomycetes bacterium | reverse complement strand
GCAGTTTAGCATGGCAACGAAACCATACCAGCAAACTCCAAAAGGGAGAAACTCCGTGGCTAAAGCCGCAACAAAGAATGAATTTTGGAATCTATGAGAGCATCGTAGCTGTCAACAAGAAGCCGTGCTAAAATTTTGGCAAACGGGCGTGGGTATTCAGAAGCAAGAGCAGTAAACAACTGTTTCGAACCAGGGGCGGAACCTGAAAGGATAATATGCTGCTTCTGTGTGCTACTGCAAATACCTTTTGACCCAGAGCAACGATGATTCAACACAAGGGAATCTTGACAATTCCAAGTACAAATGCCTGTCCGTTTTCTCCAAGGGGATGAAAAACGACATTGATCACAACAGTGCCTATTGAAAGTAGGGTGTTGGAAAAGGGATAAAACCTCGGGGGCATGGAACAATCTGGAACTGACGGGGTTCTCCAAAATACATGGCAACCCAAACTTGAGACACTGTTTAATGACATTGACAGTGACAAGCATAGTTTCATTTCCAAGTTGGACCTTAGCTTGATCTTTAGGCGACAAGCCGGGAAGACCATAAATGAAATCAAGGGAGCGCAATGGGCCCCATGAACTAGCAGCGGGCCCACGACGAGCAAGGGACCAACTACTACATGGAGTGCCAAAGAAACAACCCAAAACAACACCCCCCCTAATCCAACCATTGATGAGTTGAACAACACAAGGCCTCAACAAGTCGAACTCCGTTCCATAAAAAACATCAAATGAAATGACTGCAAATCCAAGAGACCGGATGCTAGAGGACACACGACCTGTACCACTGAAAAGTTCCAAGAAACACTGTTTTTTATTTCTGGAAGCTTTGGCACATTCTGCATGTAAAAGCGCTTTGAGTCTACGGATAACTGCGGCATCTGACAATCTAAGGGAACCGAGGGCGGCCGCATGAGCGAGGCCTGCGTCGGTGGGCTTCATGCCACCAGTTGTGCTAGAGATGGCGGCCGGAAAAGGATGCTGTGGGCCAGAACGGCCTCCAAGTGAGTGCCGATCAGGGCGCCGTAGTCGCGGACAGCCAGAGGAATCTTGTTCAACTCTGCGGTCAGCTTGGCATCCTTGCCGTAGCGGCGGAGACTGGCATCGGAGCGCCAGCCACCTCTCTTCTTTACTTCCTCCAGCGTCCGGCAACGGCTCAGAAGATCTTGAGACGCCCCTCCGTGCCGAAGGCTGTATAGGCAGGGCTGGAGGCACGCCATACCCAGCTGCTGGCAAACGTTCTTGAAGAGGACGATGATGTCGCCGTGGTCCAAGGGCCAAAGCAAGGCTGCGGGAGGGCGACCATGGATCAACCTCTGGAAGAGGGCACCCGTCCAAAGTTCTGTGTCCCACATGATCGATTCGTCGAAGAGGCCCGTTTTTCCAGGTACGCAGTCCTCCAGCGGACTCAAGTTCACACACCAGTGGCTGCAGACGAGACCTGCGGCGAGAGCTGGCGGGATGAGCTGTTTGACCAGGAGCTTTGCGAAGGCGCCTGGGCGGATGTAAGTCCGGAACTGCATGAAGAGGTAAAGTGCTTCCAAAGTCTTCCCCTGATACGTTAGAACTCCGATCACCGCCATGAGGGCGATCCAGGGAAAGGGGAGCCGTTGGTTT
The DNA here is from genome assembly GCA_937902105.1 of uncultured Actinomycetes bacterium. Taxonomy (GTDB): domain Bacteria; phylum Actinomycetota; class Acidimicrobiia; order Acidimicrobiales; family Ilumatobacteraceae; genus Casp-actino8. The sequence continues at coordinate 2,446 of CALGTP010000061.1, read as the reverse complement.
CCAGGACGAGCCTTGCCCCAAGAGGTCAAAGCCCGCGAAGTCCTGGGCAGTGCGCCGACGCCAGTGCGAGCGAAGCGCGGCATCATGTACTTCAGGGCGGCAACGAGTTTGCTGCCAGCATCGACCCCCTTCCCCTTGAAGAAGAGCATGTCGAAGAACAGGAGGAGAGCCAGGTCCAGCTCGGGGTCCGAAACCCAAAGCAGACCTACCGTGGCGCACCAAGTAGCAAACTCCTTCGCCCGGAGGAGATAGTCGTGCACTGTCGGGGCCTTGACCGAGATCAGCTCGAGGTGGGACGTCGAGAAACCTGGGAGGCTGTAGTCTGTGAGAAGCATCTGTTCCCCCGCCGCCAGCACCTGACTGACCGATAGTGGAGGGGGGAGAGTGCGGATACTTCGTTTCTTGGTAGGGGAAATCTTGACCATGGCAAGCTGGGACACCAAAAAGGGTGCCTGGCACGTTATGAAGAGCGCGAAGAGGTTCAGCATCACTTGTATCGTGGTCGTCAAGCGGCGCATCGTGGCCGGTGAAGGGACTCTCAGGAGCCAGCGGCGGATCTGTGGAAAAATTGTTAGGAGACCTTTTTCCCCATCTTGAACCGTCTGGACGCTTTCCCCTGGAAGGACCGTCAGAGGGATTAAATTCCGATGGAATCCAACGAACGACAATTTTAATACCAGTGGCCAAACTAATTGCTGCTAACTCTCTCAAAACAGGAACAAGATTTTTCTTACTCGAACGACCTCTGCAACATCCAAGGCATAGAGACATGTTATCCACAAGAAACAACATCTTACAACCAAGGGACGAGGATGAACGAATAGCATGGTGCACAGCATGAAGAAGGGCTCTGCCTTCGCTTCTCGTAATGTGTTCTGCATGTGATAACTTACCGCAATGGACAACTTTCCAAGAACTGCTTGACAGAAGGGCATGTGGAATCTCTTCAAACAACGAAATTTCCTGCTGCAATTGCTGATCATGTTCAAGGAGGAGGAAATCAGGAGAGGTGACTTCCAAACCAAGGGCGGACTTTCGGGCCGAAATCTTATCATCAACCAAATAGCGCCACCTCTCAGACTTTCTCCCCAAGTGACCTGTGAGACTGCTGTCAACCAACTTGCTGCAAACACCAATGCCAAAGGAAGAAGCGTCTGAAGCAAACAACAAGGGAGACCACGAAGCACATTGATTGGCCGTAAACAAAGGGAGCAAAGCACGAACCTGTAAAAGCTCCTGACGAACTGAAGGCCACAATTGGGTGTTATCAAGATAATGAACACGAAGAAAGGCGTAGCAATTTTTTAGGATGGACATAGCTTCACGAGAACAAAGCATGATCCAAATGAGGTGCCCGAGCAAAACCTCAATCATGATGCCGGAAAGATGATTGCGCGCCAAAATGGCGTCGAGAGCAAGCTTGACTTTCCAAAACTTTTTAGGTTTAACTTTAATTTTGCCACCTGAGAACTCTAGGCCAATAAATTCACCATGTTGAGCGGCACTCTCGACTTCATGAACAACGAGTCCTAAAGTCCGGAGCTGAGAAGCAATCTTCTCATTGACCTGATTCACCAAAACTGGATCCAACCCTTGGACCGCGAAATTGTCAACATACACAGCAGCGCACACTTCTTTGCAGGAGAGGGAAGGGGAAGAGTCGTCAGCCGAAATCGACGAACCAACCACAATGCCAGGGCACTTGTCACGAACCATGGAATTGGGACTGACGCAACCTTCCACAACTTTCTCCAAAACACTTTGACAAAACAAAACACTCCAGCTCCAACCCATAGGGAGAACAGTGAGAACAGGTAACAGCAACTCATGTGGATCCAGAGCAACACCATCCAAACTGAACTGCCTACTGTCTGCAGCTGAAATGGAGGGGAGAGCAAACATTTCACACAATGAGTCGGGGACCCCAAGTCGGTAGAAAGCGTTCGAAATGTCACCGCTTGCAATATATGGCGAACTATTTTTGGGAAACTCAACGTTTGCAAATGCGGCCGTGCTCGGCAATTTGGTTTTTGGGGGAGTCTTGAACTTACAATTAAGGACCCTAGTGTCAAAAATCAAACGCAATGACTCGTCCTTCTTCCTGACGAAGAAGACGCCAAGGGTACCTTTTCTACCCTTAGCCCGTATATATTTAATCATACCAGCCTCCTGAAGTCTTAAAAGAAATTTGCTATAAGTGGAAACAGACCCAAAAAGAACAGGATCACAATAGGGATTACTTAAGCCCAGTTTATGTTGGAGCTCACTAGCATCACTATCACTCCTAAGCATGGCAGCTCCTCCCTCCATAAAAAACGGAGCCTCACTACTTTTGACAGCGGAGGCAAGATCAATAGGCTCTGCCCCCGAGGCCGGGAGAGAGAGATTTGTAGGATCATATGGAAGGATATCTGAACGTTCATGTGAATAAACGGATGAGTTGCAG
>CALGTP010000060.1 GCA_937902105.1 uncultured Actinomycetes bacterium | reverse complement strand
GACAACCGCGTGATCTATATCGGTCGGATTTCTGCTGGCAGAGGTTGGAGAGAACTTCTAAGAATTGCGGAGCAACTAAAAGGTCGGGCCGTTGTGCATCTGATCGGAGAAGCAGATCACGATATTCGCTCTGATGTAGAGCTTGCCCACCAAGAAGAAGTGCTCCACTGGCATGGTTATGTTGCCAATCCAGATGCACTGCACTGGGCGGAGGGATCACTGATTGGGCTCTCACTTCTTGATGATTTAGCGAATTACCGTCATTCAATGCCTACAAAAATCGCTGAATATTTTGCGCGTGGAATTCCAGTCATCAGCAGTTCACTACCCAAAGCAAAAGAACTCATAGATCAATCAGAATCAGGTTGGATCGTTGAACCGCCACTAGCCGAGTCAACTGTAAAAATCATTGACGCCCTACTGCTTGATAGTGGAAAGCGTGAATACCTCGGCATGAAGGCACACAAATTCGCTTTGGAAAATCTTGATTGGAACCAAGACTCCAAAATATTTCTCGCATTTTTGCAAACGACGGCGGTCGAGAAATCCCGCTAGTGAAAAATTACTAGCGAACGTAGCCAATTTTCTCAGAATGTGATGCGAAAGCCTATTATTGCTAGATGTCCAAAGGATTCGGCCCGGAGTATTACAAGCGTTTCTATCGTGATCAGGCAGTCCATAACAAAACTCTTGTTACCCAACTGGGCACGGCAGTCTTCGGCATGTGCAAGTGGTGGGGTCTGACCCCGCGCTCGCTTCTTGATATCGGATCAGGGCCAGGATTCCTGCGTGATTGGTGTCGTGATAACCACCCCAATGTTCGTCTACTGTCCACCGATGTCAGTGAATACGCCTGTACCAAGTACGGCCACCTACATAGCGATATCGCGTCCTGGAGTCCCCCACGTCCCTTTGATGTGACATTTTGTCACGGGGTTTTGCAATATCTCGAAGATGCCGATGTGGTTTGCGCTATAGAAAATATCGCCAAGGCAACACGTCATGTTTTGTACCTGGAGATACCGACAACTCTTGATTTTTCCACTGTTGTTGACACAACTAAGACTGATCTCAATGTCCATCAACGCTCAGGTGACTGGTATCGGAAGTTACTGAATCCCTTTTTCGTGCAAGCTGGAGCGGGACTTTGGGTGCGGCGGGGAGGAAAAATAGTGCTTTACGAACTTGAGGGCACGCGCTAACTGAAACAAAACCTAATGTGCCTAGCGACTCCAGCCAGGCGCACCTGTCAGGATGGGCGCTGGCCATTTGCCTTCACCCATTTCAATCATTCCGTGAG
>CALGTP010000059.1 GCA_937902105.1 uncultured Actinomycetes bacterium | reverse complement strand
CAAACTCAGACTGAGTAGCCAGAAGCTTTAGCAGAAGAGACTTACCAACCAAATCCCAAGAGACCTGAATCCGGTTATCAGGGTGAAACTTGGAAAAATCGAGATTCGTAAGTGCATCAGCCTCTACATTTTCTTCTCTTGGCCTCCAGTGCAGCTGCAGCCTCAGAGACTGCTTACCTAGTCCCCAGGCTAGCTGCATAAGAATAAACATAAGAGGAAGCTTAGTAGACGAACGCTTAAGGGTGAGAGCTTCATTAGCTTTATTGTCAGTGCCCGCGGACACAATCACCTCGCCAGACGATCGTTGCCCCGAGACGCCTGCACCAAACAATTGCAAGCCAATGAGTGACGCAAGAAGCTCAGAAGAGGTACTGCTCCAAGAAGATCCTTTCCCTTCCTTGAAAAGCCAAGGCGCATCTGCCTGAGAGAGCTCCAAGCAGAACCAACGTGCCGAAGATGTGTCAAGCGAGCCTTTCGTCTCCCAGCCCGCTAAGACAACTCTGTCGTCAGCACCCTTAGAGTCGGTCCTGAAGAGTTCCCCGCCAAAAGCCTCCGGACTTCTGCAAGGGATCCTGAATAGCCCAGAAGTCAGGGACTCCATGACGAAGACCAGGACCAGCTTGACCAGCTGAGGAGGCTTCACCACAGCACCATCCGGCGTCACAGTGGACCATTCGTACAAGGGCGCGAGAAATTGTTTCAGCCACACCAGGGCTTGTGCAGCGAAGCCTAACCGCCCCAAGAACTCCACAAAGCGCCGCATCAAGACCACCCTGTCACGGTTGAACGCGGTAATGGTGTCGACGAGCCAGCCAGTCCGAGACTCGCTGAGCCCCACTTCGAAGCGAGCGTAGTCGAGCCAATAGCCGACCCAATCGACTTCGAGCCCTCCTGAATTTGTGCCAGGAGAAGGGGGCACCGATCATGATCCATGTGACGTAAAATTTCAAAATGACCATGTACTTGTGCGGGCCCCCTGCTGTGACCCGAAGGTCATCCGCAAATATCATGGCCCAGACATAGTCGCGCTGCGCGAGGCGCAAGGCCAGCCTACCGCAGGCAGCAGCCAGTCGTCCCCACCAATATGCTGCGCAACCAATGCCGAAACACCCGACACGATTTATCCAGATCGTGTCCGAGTCGGGGTGCGCCCGACAGGCGAGGAGACCCCAGTCCTCTTCACGGTGCTTGACCCTGCGGTGGGCCTTGCGGATGTCAGCCGCCAGCGTGATATGCACCCCCGGGCACTGCTCTTGCGCCAACTGCATAGTGGTCGCGGAGTCCGCGGGGCCAGGGTTCTGGAGTTGATCCCTAGGTCGAATTCCCGGATTGACCAGAACTCCATGCGTGCCATCATGAAGGCTACGGACTGAACCATCGGGCTTCTCCAGGGCACCCTGGGCAGCGATGCGCAGTCGGTCCCCCGGATACCTCTGGCGAGCCACGTTCAAGGAGAGTGGGAACATCATACCCTCTAACTCCTCCTCTTTGAACTGTGCCTCGAGCTGACCAGCCGCCGCCACCGCCGAAGGGTAGTTCGACATCTCAGGCTCCCAGGTTGAGATGTCATAGTGCCTCCAGTGAGTCTTCTCTGGGAAGACCTCGGGGGTGCGGGGCATCTCCATGTCAAGGCCCACTGGAACACCATCGGCGTAGTTCCAGCCCGACTGGAAGGCCAGGACCTGCCAGTCCGGGTCCCCCATTGCTTCCAGTGTCCTGGAGATGGCGTAAAGGAAGAAGGGTTGATGAGGCGGCACCCTGGCAGCTTCCACAGGGTCAGGAAGCAGCCCAAACCATTCAGCCCTGAGACCAGACAGCTGCGACTCAGTGAACGGCTGGGCCTTCACTTTTCCAAGCGCCATTGCCAGTACCAGCCGCTGTGGATCTGGAAAGGTTTTCCTGCAGAAGCTTCCCACCACCTCGTCCAAGGACTCGATGAACTTGCCCTGGGCCGCAGTAAGGCCTAAGCCCCTCCTGGCGGGTGGCCAACGCCCAGGTGAACAGAGGCCGAATCCGTCTATCAAACGACTCGCCTTGCCATCCCAAAAGGTCGCCGCTGCCTGCCCTAAGTTACCAAACGATTCCATAGACGACAACCCTGGCCTTGGAGAGGAAGAAGACGATGATGCAGAGGGTGTCTGCCGCCCTTCCACCATCACCTTCTTTTTCTGAAATTTGTCCCCAGCGCCTGTACCCGATGGATAGTCGATAGTCCCAGGGATACTCAAAGGGGTACTCGAAGGGATACTCAGAGGGATACTGGATACTCCAGCGTCGTAATACTTCGGCAAACTTTTCAACGGCAAGTTTTCCATCGGCAAATTTCCATCCAAACCTGCAGGCCCGACCTTACTGATTACAACCTCAGGACAGGGATTACCCGAGGCAATCCCCCAGGAAGGTTCAGTAAGGCCAGCCCTGGTACCACTTCTCACTTCCCCCTTCTTCAGAGTGAGGCCAACAAAGGACTTCACTAAGAGAAGTGCCAAAAATTCGCAAACTGCGAAACGGAGCATCAAGGATGACTGCTCGACGCCAGTGAATGGCTTGTGGCCGCCATGCGGGCAGCTCGAAGGAAGTGGCCCCAGATATCGTTCCGAATCATCAAAATATGGCCACCCACTGTACCGCATCTCCTTCAAACTCTGAATGTTGCCCAGGCCTCTCATTGGCCTCGCAGAGGTGCCCCCGAATGAACATTGGAAGAAAGCCCAGGTAGATGCACCACCTTCAACCAGGAGGCTCTGGGTTTCTTCAAGCTGCCAAATAGAAGCAGGCGTCACTCCAGAGGCCGACCTCCCCAGGTCCTCGGGAGCCATGAGGAGGAACCTGGCCTTGGCCTGTGCTGCCACTTGAAGGACTGCGAATGTCCTATCCAAAACAAGATTGGCCGCCTCGCAAGGGGCTTCGCCTCCAGCCATGGGAAGCCAAAAGGATATAAGCGGCTTCGCAAGGGCCGCGGACCAGCTCTTCCCACAAAACGGTTCCTTGCACGAGCGAACGTGCTGTAAGGTGGCACTGCAATAACGAAGTCCCACCCGAAAACATCCCAACTCTCCATTAGAACTTCGATATCCGCCCAATCGCCCTCGTTATGACTGCAAAGGTCGTGACATCTGAGATGAAGGTAATAGCCCCACTCCAGTTGGAGTGCCTCCAGGCTACCCTTCAATCCAGCAAAATTGTCAGAGCCCGCATGCAAGAAGAGCACCTTCATACCCTGCTGCTGGCTCCCCGAGGCGACTGCGGCTGATAACTGGGAGATGGCCTCCACTCCAGGCTGCGGCCCCGCAGCCACTGGAATCGTAGAGGCCCCCTGGCATCAAGCAGCCACGTGACGAATCGCAGGATGCTCGGTCGAGTAGCACCCAGTCACACGGCAGGCGTGGACCATGCCGCATGAGCCGCCACACGACTCTCCATTGTTGTAGGCAAAGCAGAGACGACGCCCATCGGGCGTGGTGCTACACCAGCCATTGCCCTTGCCTTTTCCTTTGCCGCCGCCTTTAACCTTGCCCTTTCCGCCACCCTTGGGGGCATTGCCAGTTCCGACGCCGCCATCACCAGAGCCCGAAACCGATGCAGCCAACCTGGAGGCCTTCGCCTGCTTCTTTCTGGCTGTCTTGGAAAGTGGAAGGGGGGCAAGGTCCGCCGAGCCCAGTGAAGGCTCAGGAGCCTTGCGCTTGTTACCACCGATGGCCAGGACCTCAATGAAAAACAGGTTCTTGATCTCCGGATCCTTGACTACCTGTTTCAGCGCAGCGCTGATGGTGATACCACCAGGGTCCTCCTCGACTCTTCGCCAAGCTTCTTGTCGCAACTCAGCATCGTATCCGAGAACGACCGCCCAAGGAGGAGACAGCGGTGCAGAGCTGCCCGAGATCGGATCCAGCTTCTTGATGCCGAGGACGCGCTCACCCAAAATGAAGTCAGCATAGTCAATGAAATCCTGCGGGCACAGCCCCTTCAACCATGGGGCCGACTTGAGCTTCGAAGCCACCATCAGCCAGAGGTTCGACTCAATTTTGAGTTTCAACCGAAATTCTTCGCTGTTCGCTGGAAGAGACCCCTTGTGACGCTTATGCGTGACTCGCATGCGTCCTTGATGGTCAAAGGACGCCGCGAGGTCTTCAGATGAATGGCTCTGTTCGAGCTTGGACACCACAGCATCCAAGGTCGAGGCTTTAAAATCGCCATTTTCAATTTGTTCCAGTTTGAACGCCAGGTATTCGGCACTCGGCAGCTCCCGCTCCGGGCGTTTGCCGAAGCTTGCCACCAGTGCCCTGGTCATCGCCGTCTTGTCGCCGAGTGACAGCAAAGGCGCGGAACCGAGAGTCTTCGCTTCAGCTTTAAGTTCGCTCTCTTTCTCCACGAACTTCAGCGAGGCCTCCCAGGCCATGACGATGCACGCGACCTGCTCGCGGTCGAGTGGCGACACTGCGCCATCGAGGGCGAAATCAGCCTTCACAGCAGCGCGAACCTCGGTTCGCGAATCTGCGTAGGCCGACCATTTGCGGACACTCCCATAGATCTGACCAAGTTTGTACTGGTGAAGCTCCGACACGCCAGAGTCCTCCCAGAGAAAAAGCAGATCCGCGGCGACGTTGCCCACCTAGAAAATAGCACGGGCTTCCGGGGTAGCCA
>CALGTP010000058.1 GCA_937902105.1 uncultured Actinomycetes bacterium | reverse complement strand
AACATATAATCAGAGCACACACGCATAATCGTACACATATAATTATAGCACCGTTGAGCATACACGCATAACCGTAAACATATAATCAGAGCACACACGCATAATCGTACACATATAATTATAGCACCGTTCACATATAATACTGATTTCCGGTCCGTATCTATACCAATAAACACACACATCACTTGACATCACCGTATCCAATATTCAAGCTTCCGTAGCCATTTTTGCTCACGCATTTTGATTTATCATCCTTGCCAGCCGCTCTGAGAGCGTGGTGCAGACCTACAATGCCGGCAGATTCCAGAAAGCCTTCCATAAGGGTTACAAAGAAGAGGGCTCCGGAGTTGATGGGGTCTTCTGGTGGTGCCAGTGGCAGTGGCGAGCCCGCTGTGACACGAGAGGTTGACTTGGATGAGGAGAGCGCTGCTGGTTCTTCAACCTCCATATCTCATCATATGATCCCCTCTGAAGTCTCAAAACTCATCGCGGCCCACGTCCTCCCGATCGATTACTCGTACAAGGTGTGCGATCTTTGCGGCGAAACCAGTTTGAGCCAGAGCCCATTCCAAGGCCACGGCCACGCAGATGGCGCCGCATGGGGCTCGTTGCTTCCCTGGGGAGCTGGGAAGATGGAGTGCCCAAAAGGACGTTTGTGCAGGCGTGTGAGTTGTTAGGGTTGGCATTACAAAACTACAAATCATAATTTAAACAATTGCAAATGAACTCACTTTATGCATCGCTTTAGTGATTCAATTCAATTTCAGTGTCCATTTTAATGCCAGCCCTACTATTCTACACACTACCATGGCAGGCTCTGTGGGGACACATTTGGCAAGGGTGGCTTCGATCTCCATTATGGTGGCCTCAAGAAGTACAAGAAATCCGTCGAGGCCACTCCGACATTGATTCACGAATTCAGGGCTGCTCGCAAGAGATTCATCGAGCTGAAGATGAGCAACCCACATCTTCACCTTTCTAAGGCGTGCGATGCCTTAACTCCTCCTCGCATCGTTCAAGCACTGCGGGGAGAGGTAGACGAAGTTTGTGCTCCCCAGGAAGAGTTTCTTGAGTTGTGGAAATACGAGGAACTATATGGAAAGGCCGATCCAAAGATCGTCAAAGAGCAGCCATTCCGTGGGAAGATCATGAAGGGAGTTTGGACAATCCCTGAGTCGGAGCAGGGCAAGTATACAAGGAGCAGGAAAAGTCAGCAGTCTATCCTGGATAGCACCACCGTATGCGCATTGGAATTGTCTGAAGACCAAGCGGACAGGACCTTCGCCACTTTATTCAAAGAGTTATTGGCTCCAGCTAAAGGCGACGATGATACCGTTGTTCTTTGCTCTCTGGGCAGGCCCACAACTCTTTCAAGCGCGAACCCTGGGCACCTCAGTAGAATTTTCTTTCGCAATTACTAATACGTTGGAGCATTAGTGGTGTGTGTGGAATTTCAAACAATTAATCAACAAATGGCCTCGCATGCGCTTGCAAGGCAACCTGCCGCAGCCGGAGCCGCCGAGGAGGTCGTCGAGGATGGCCCTTCACAGACCAGCGAGGAGGCTGATGTCGCAGAGAAGGACACAGGGCTTGGTTCTTTGCTTTCCAAGTTCGTCTCCAGCAAACGTTCTCTTCCTGCACCGCCTGGCCAGGCTGCTCCCTCTGCTAAGAGGTCAGCTACTGCAAATGCTGTGGGCAAGCAGCCTTCTGGAGGAGGCCAGCCAGCCAAGGCCAAGCCAACAAGGCAGCCAGCCAAGGCCAAGGCCAAGCCTGGTCAGTCTGCCAAGGCAGCCCAGTTAGCACTTCCAGCCGCTTCGGTAGAATTTTGGCCTAGGCACCTCATTGAGGCAGCTGTGTCTACATGGACGGAGAAGTCTGAATGCGTCAAGGTTGACATACGGACGGGCCAGGGCAAGAAGTCATCCGCAGAGGTTGCTGCTGGCGACATCATGTTCATGTTAGAGGTTACGACTGCGCTAAACACAAAGGTGGCAGACATGTCTGGCATGCCAGATAGCAACGAAGATGATCTTGCGATTTTTTGCAGGGAGAAGTGCGACACGGCTCTGTTTGTTGGAATGTTCCCTGTTGTTGTCAGCTGTCATTCCATAGGATGCTGTGTCTTTTATTTTGTATGTCTTGGAAGTTCTCGTTGTCTGCAGGTAGTAAAATTCAAATTCGTACCTACCTGATTGGGGATTTTGTGTATTACCCTTTTCGCTGTGCTTGAAAAGACTGCAAGGCATATGCGCTACCCAGCTGGCTGCAACCATTACGGCTCGCCAGAAAACTATGGCTCGGAGGAAGTCTAAGGATACCGAGGACCCAGAGAACGACATCTCCAAGGACATGGGACTTATTTTGGAGCAAGCCATCCTCTTCCAGTCTCTCTACAATGAGCTGTCCTCCTCTACCCCGAACTACGAAGAGGTGGAGATGATCATGACCAAGGCCATTCGCGCAACCTACAAGTTCAGCAATGTGGCATTGCTGAAGCGCTGCAAGTTGGCAGCAACTCAGTGTGTGAAGTTTGCTCGGTACGAAGCTTTGGCTGGTTTCTTGGGTATGACTGGACTTGTTGCGGATGTATTTGGTATGTCCTGGGTATCCTGCCATGAAGATGCCACCGATCGCATCCTCGAGCACGTTTTCCAAAGAATGCTGAGAGCTCTGCCGGCCAAGACTGTCACTTGGCGAGGCCAATGGCAGCTACCGCTGTTTGTTGTTGTCAGGTTTGTTAGCTTGTAACTCTTTCATTTTGTGTAGCGCCACCTTTTGGCGCCGGCCTTTGTGTTAGGTCACCCTGGACTGCACTGCGTTCACCAATCTCATGGAGCTGCTGCATGCCTTGATGAACAACGATCAGCTCGCGGTGAGCTTGCATCTTCTCTCCCAGGTCACAGACATTTCAAAGTCATTGGACGTCAACAACAAGAACACACTTCCTGCAGATGGGCTGGCAATAACAGAAAAGATCATTGCCACAACTGTGTCCTCAAAGAATAAGCTGCTTGCGACTGTTGCTGCTTTGCCGGGCTCTTTCGCGCTGTCAGATGCTTAGAGATGCAATCGCGATATTTATTGTATAATGTAAGTATGATGGAACTACTGCTGAAGTAATTATTCCAAAGCTTGAAGAAACTTGTTGGGCTGGTGATGTAAAGAAATGTAGAACATATTTCCTGCAAGCTAAGGCTTGCCTTGGTGAGGGCCGTTTGGGAAAAGAAAGACAATGGCTCACTTATTCTCAGAGAGGTCTCGGACATAGATGCTAGCCTTGCATCATTGAGGTCTGCCGGTGTGAGCAGTGAGACGCCTTCACAGCTGAAACTTCTTTATGACAGGGTTTCCAAGTTAAGGGAACGTGCGTTCAAGGACGAGGTGATCAAAGATCGTGTGAACAAGTTTGACATGTCTTTGAAGCTTCTCTCTATGTCAGCAGTTTGGGTCCACATTGATACGGAGCTAGTTCCATGGATGGCTTCCGTAATGCTCCAGGCGCAAAATGGCACTATCTGTCCATCACCAGCGGCGTGGAACATATCCTTGCTCAGTGGCGCCATCAAACCAGATACTACGGACGGATCTGATCATTCTCTATTCAGGCCATGGTGTGTTTCTCAAACTGTAATTTGTACTGTTGCTTTGGGTTTGCTGATTTGTACAACTAACACGATTTTGGCGCATGTGGTTTTTGATATAGTATGTTGGCTACTTGGGTTCGGCAACAGACATGCCACCTTTATTAGATCCCAAGGGCGCACACTGCGTTGGTCGAGGTCACGAAAGTCCTGGACAATAGGATCGTGGAGAAGACAGATCTGAATATTGATAAGGCAGTGGTAGCATTCAATGCCTGGCATAGTGTGGCAGAATCTCTGCACGCAATCACACTTGCTGAGACAAGCAAGACTGCCATTGCCAAATTCACCAAGGACTTCACAACGCTAGTGCTGGGAGGTGTTACGGGAAAGGCTGACGAGGTGGTGGAGAAGATAAGGAAGCAGACGTCCTCGGCTCTGGATGCTTCTACATATGACAACCCAGTTTGGGACCGAGCGGAATGTGAACGGCTGATGCGCTTGGCCTCTGTTTTGGAGGCTCCAGACCATTATCTGCGGGTGGCGGAACTTGCGTCTGCGTTCCTTTTGCTCGGCAAATCGGCGTTGCACTACCTGGACGGCAAGGAGAATGCAGTTCTCAGCAGCAGGCTCAACAAGGATACGAAAACTATCTTGTCCCATTTGACTGCCGCAAAGGCTGCCCACGCAACTCTTTTGAAAGGGGAGACAGCCGAGTCAGCAATGTCTATTGTCCTCGGCGCCGAGGACGACGCTACGTTAAAACTTGGTGTCACGGCGTTGGAAAGATTGGGGTCTGTAACAGCAGGGTTTGACCCACAGCTGGAATTATTATTTCCTTTTATGTTTTTTGTTTTTCAAATGAGTATATCGTGAAAGCTAGCCTCAGGGCCCCCTTTGGGGAGAGGCGTCAGGTGGAGTTGCAATTTAATTGAACGAACTGAGTAGGAGGGGGGCGGGCCCGAAAGTCACTCTTCTGCTTCGTTTCAAGTTGGGATTAGGAGGGTTTCGTGGCTCTTCTTTTAGATGATTCTTGTGCTGGTTCTCTTGGGGCCCACGCTGGG
>CALGTP010000057.1 GCA_937902105.1 uncultured Actinomycetes bacterium | reverse complement strand
TTTCTAGGCGAAGGTGGGCTGGCGGCGCTTTTGGCACCAGTTTCGGAACCGATGTGCGGGCACACTATCAAACTCGAACCGTCGGCAGTTGCGGCAGCTGATTTCAGGTTCGACTCCAATAATGCTTTGTATCCAAACAACTGGACATCATGAACTGTCTTATCAGCTGCAAGTTTCAATTCTCCTCGTTTCGGCTTGGGCGGAGTCTCCTTGAACCTGGTCAGCTCGAAGGCCCCTGACATCAGCGAGTTCTTACAAATGCCAGGCACACTGATCGTAAGTGTGTCTTCGAAGGGATCGTGTCCGTCCATGCCAGGCAAGCCGTCTATCGTCACTGAGATAGGGATCGTCTTACGAACAACCAGGCAGGAAGCAATCTCTGCGCTAGCCACAGTCCTCACAATCCAGGCAGGCACGATCGAATCACCTGTAATTTTGCGCAGATGGTCGCCATCCACATAAACCTTCAATCTGCAGGCACCATCGCTGATCACCTAGGCAAAGCTTAGTAGCCATAAAAACTCCGCGAAGTTAAATAATGAACTTAAAACTAAAAAATATGCGAACTTAACTTAAACATCTCGGCCAAGTCACCAGCAACGCAAAGGAGTCGGCGCGACGCAACAGAGACACCGTCCCTGCAAAGGTAAGGAAAAAATCACCGGAGTTGTTGATCGTCTTGACCACGATTTGTTTCGGGTTGGTAATATCAACCTCAAGTTTATCATATGCACCCATCGAATCATCGTCAAATGCCATCTTGTAGAGCTCAGACTCAATTGCTGCAAGGAGCGGCCGGATGGTAGACATGTTGAAGTCCTCTGGGTCAATCTCTAAAACTGGCAACTCCGAGTTATCAAGACCGGTCTCAGATGGCAGTGGCAAAGCCAACACTTCATCGCAGTCGTTCAAACTGAAGGAGATCAGATCCTTCAAGTTGAGAAGCTTGTTGTTTTTCAACATTTTGCTGCCAGCAGCAGCCTCGGCCCCAGCCTCACCAACCTTAGCCTCAGCAGTGGCACTAGCCGCAGAAGAGCACGCAGAGGACACTGATGGAGCAGGCGTGGTCGCGGTGGTCGCGATGGACTTGACACATGCTTGCTTTATCTCAGCACAAGTATCCAAAACGACGGCGCCCTCGTTGAAAAGTGCTTTGATCAGTTGTTTCCAAACACTGCGTTGCAAAAGTCGCATACTCATCTCATCACAGCCTCGAGTGAAGACAAACATGTCGAGCTCCTGGATCAGTGGCAGATTAGCTCGGACTGCAGAAGCCGCATTTTCAAAGGACTTGTGTAGAGGAAGGCTGACGTCCACAACACCACCATCTGCAGCAACAACTGAACAATCTAAGAGTTCTAGAACATACTTGGCATGATCGCTCACAATCTTCAATGAGATTTCCTCAGTTAGCAGCAGACCCTTGAGATTTTCCTTCCCCGCCTCCGCTGTAAACAAGGCTGCGAGCTGGAACCAGCCAGTAGGAACCTGGTCGTTCATGGCATTGAACACCGCATCGATGATGGAGTCCGGCGACATCTCCAAGTTTGTGCTGCAAATCGAAGACACGGCCTGGAAGAAGGAAGGCCGCATCCGAATCCCACGTTTGAGTTCGGCGGAACACCATTGGATAATGGCCACCTCATGCTGCTTGCTCATTTCCCCAATCATTTCAAAAGCCGTGACACCAGCCGAGGTTGCAGCTGAGTCGCGGCCGCCGGAGGAGGCCGCAGATGAGTCAGAAGCGCAAGCGCTGAGTAGAGATGATATGGCAGCTGCTGCAGTCTCCTCAGAGAGCTTTTGCATCGCAGCCGGTGTATACTTTGACGCAGACGCAGACGAAGCCTCCACGCCATCCACAATCAGAGTCGCAGGCTGCTCCTCAGTTGACACAGGAGTTGCGAGAGCTTTGACCCCGGCCTCGTGAATCAGGAGTCGAAGTGCCTCACGCGCAGTAGACCAGATTTTGTGAGTCTTGTTCTGTATAATCACCTGCTCAGTGAATGCCAACTCCAAACTCACACTGATGAAAACCGCTGCAAGTTTTTGCCGCAAGGTATTTCGCATCCGAGCCTCAGCAGGGGAGTGAGCGCCCGAGTTCGAGGAAGATGCTGCCACCGTAGTAGTAGAAGTGCTGGATGTCCCAAACTCAAGTGCGCTCAGCGTGCCAGGGCCTATGATGACATCGTGGTCGTCAGAGTAGAGATTCAACTGCCGCAGAACATCAGCGCAGGCACTCGTTACTGAATGAAACCATGTTCTCGGCTGCTGATCATTATTGCCAGGGAGTTCCACAAATGCTTCTGCTGCCAAATCAAGCGGCGCTGCAGCGGTGGTGGCGGCAGCATCAGGTTTGACTTTTCGCGGCTTCTTCGCTGCATTGACCTGCAGAGCTTGGGTTATGTGGTTCTCACTGAATAGTTTACGATGTTATGATGTTATGTACTATTACCTATTGTCAATCGGCGCTACAGCAATCGCTGCAGCTTGAATGACATATAAGACCAGGGTCAAGACCCAAAGCGAAAAACAAACACTGACACCTACCTTCTTCAAGATAATGCTGTCATCGTGGATCGGTGTCTCGAGAAGTGCAAATAGATCCTTCGGCGATATCGCGCCGCCCAAGATAGTCTCGACTGTCCGGCCCGAAGTTGAAACCGACGTGTTCGTCTCGCCAATTTCCGTAGCTGAAGGCACGATGAACTTGGAGGCTTCGAGTAAGGTAATCAGCAGGAACTCTGGGTCAACGCTTGACTCATATTTTGCAAGGACACTCACAAGTTCGTGTAAGTTGCTGATTGTTTTTTGGCTGGCTTCGTTGGACGCAATACGACTGTCGTCGTATAGAGCAATTGAGTTCATGTGCTCGCTAAAAGTATCCAGCCAGTTCCTCTGCTTGGGCTTGTGCAGGAAATTGACAAAGGCCCGGGCACTTTCATAGGTCGCCATGTCCCTGAACATATCCTTGTCCATTTTAGCCTCCTCGATCAGCCACTTCCAAGTGCGACATCGAAACGAATCGTCCTTCTTCCCGCAGGTCCTTGAAGTCCATCCCCGAGTCTTGCAAACCTGTCCAAACCGAGCATCGTACTCAGGAACCAAACGGATGCGTTGGATGAACGTAGTGTTGGCACCGAGGTGCCACTTGTTGTGAAAATGTATGAGAAACATAATCACATCGAGTGGGGTGCGGTGATGAAATTCGATTGCCTAAGTAGGCGCAAGTTTGAACAAACACATTGACATTGACGACCATAGCAACAGCCTCGATCTTCGATCACACAAATTTTCACTAACTTGGAACTTGATTTTCCTGGCAGCTAAGGCATGTGCGTTGGGCACGCCTTGCTGACGTGCCTGCACAACATTCGACTCGTCCGTGTACAGCTGGTCTGCCAGGTAAAATGCGGAGCTCAAAGTTCCCCAAGTAAGCATCTGGTACGGTCCTTCGGTATCGTCTGGAGATGGACCAATGGCCCATGCTTCTC